>JAXDMB010000175.1:0-6606 GCA_034666325.1 Vulcanimicrobiota bacterium | reverse complement strand
CGCTCGCGTTCCGAGAAGAGCTCCCGCAGCGATGGGCGCGCGTAGCGCCACGAGAACGGCGAGGCGTAAGTGGTGTCGTTCACGGTCCGGCGCGTCGGTTTCGCGGAACGCGGCGGATCGGCCTCGACGAGAAACGTCGGGAAGGGAGGGAGGGCCTGTCGCCTTTGGTGGAATGACGCGCGCCGTTGCGGGCACCGCCTCCGGCAGTGGACGAAAAGCGCGCGCACGCGGACCCCGGCTTCACGCTCATCGAGATCGCCATCGTGGTGGCGATCGTGGCGACGACCGTCGCCGCGGGCGTCGGCATCTCGCTCGCGTCGCGCTCGTTCGCGGTGTCGACCGCGGCGGCGGAGTTCGACCACCTGCTCGACAGCGCGCGGACGATCGCGCGCGAGACGCAAGGTGCGACGCTGGTGTTCGCGCCCGACGCGTACGGCGACGGAACGGAAGTTCGCGTCCTTGCGCCCGGACCGAACGGCACGCTGATCGCGACGACCATGCCGATCGTGCACACGCACGCGGCGATCGAGGAACAGGAGTCGCTCGGCAAAGCACCGTTCGCGTTCGTGATCCACGCGACGGGAGCGCTGGGCGGTCGCCCGGGATTTCGCCTCGGCGACACGACCGCCACGGGCGAAGTGGGCTGTCCCGCGAGCGGCTCGTTCCATTTCGTGATCCACACGGCCGGGACAACGGCAGACCGCCTCATCCCCTGCCGCATCAACCTAGCAGCAACGGGCCCGATCACGGTCGCACCGTGGCCCCCGGCCGTGATCGCACCGCCGCCGACGCCATGCAGCGCGGGACCGTGCGCGCCGGCGGTGCTCCCAACACCGCCGTCATCAACACCAAGCTGCCCGCCGAACTACACCGCGACCCCGGGCGGCTGCACGCCATCACTGCCGCCGCTACCGTCCGGACCCCACTATCACGTAACGGCGACATTGGCGTCCGCAACAATGACAGTGGGCACCAACGACACGATCACGGCGACGGCCGACCTCACTAACGCAAGCAGCGTCCCACCGGGAACACCGCTCACACTCCCGGTCCTGATCCAGCAATCGACGGCCACCGTCTGCGCAGCAACACCCCCGGGCCCACAACCGTCGGCCACGACATTCTCTCTAGAAGCAATCGCAGCCGGAACCTGCACAATAACGATTGCAGCAGAGACATCAAACGTCCCGGCAGCAACGGCAGATACAGCAACACTCAGCGTAGCGGTATCAGACTCCTCATCGAATCCAAACCCGCAACCCCCACCAAGCTGCGACCTAAACACAAACGGAAAATGCTATCACCGAATCGTCGATCCAACGACGCACATTTTCGAGAAAAACGTCGTTCCTGATTTTGCATGTGGCGATGCCGGCGATGGACCAACCTGCTGGTACATTGACTCAATAAAAGAAGTTGTACTTTATCATGACTTCTGGTTCTTGCCGCCTGTCGCCCCAACCACACCGGCGAATGAGCTCTTATTTCAAATTGACGAGATCCGCGGCTTGACATATGGATGCGAACCATACTCGTACTTCGCGCAGATTCCGGTATTCAGTGGTATACCATGGCCGTCAGCCGCGGTAGGAGCGCCGGGCGATCCTGCTGTGGGCGTCGGAGAGCCGTCGATCTATACGAGGATTAACGTGGTATCGCCTGGGTTGCCATCCGATGGAGTTCTCGACGACACCGTCAATTCGGCGAAAGTAGGCGCAACTTTCAGTGACATGTTCGCTTCCGTTGCGTTCGGTCGCATCGGAACTGCCTACAGTTTCACTTATTCAGCGAGCTCCGCGCAGCCCGACTCTTACATCACCTGGTTTCCCGATTTCCCCGGGTGCGACGCTGCAGGAAACATGAGCGGCACAGGGGTCGCGTATGGCGATGTGACCGCTTTAATTGTATTTGAAATATATCAGGCTATACCAGATTGATTCGGGATGGAAAAAGAACAGCGGAATCGCGCGTGGCGATTCCGCTGCTCTAGGCCTACGCGGAATTGACTAGAAACCGAATCCCAAGGTCTGCTCTGGGAAACCAACGAGGTTCAAGCCGCCGGCAGGTCCGTCGATTGCGTAGAGTTCGATTACGTAGGGCTGTCCGGCGACAGGCGTCGGTGCTGCAATCGACGTGATCGGGACCGGGGCTCCTGCTGCTACGCCGATGCCGTCGTAGAAGCCGGCCGGGATCGTTGCCAGCGGCGACTGGACGAAGCTGTTCGGCGTTCCCGATGCGATCACGGTCGCTAGCGTCGGTGCCGGGCGGTTTTGCGCGCCGGTTAGCGCGGTTGGCACCGTGCACGGCGCTACCGTCGTCGTGCAGATTCCGAAACCGACGCCGCGCGCCGGCGGGCCTTTGCTGAACGCGGGCGCTGCGTTGTGCGAGATCACTTCGTTGCCCGCGGGTGCGATCGCGAAGCTCGGCTCCTGGTAGACGTACAGGCCTCGCGTACCGCTCGCTGCGGTTCCACCGAGAACCACCGTGATACGGTTGTTCACCAGCGGATTCGCGATCGACAGCGTGATCACCGCGATCGCTGAGGTGCCGAAATAGGGCCCGGGAGCCGTCGGGCACTCTGCGCCCGCGCCGGCATTCGACGACGTCGGGGTACCGAGCCCTGGGAACACCGAGATCGTGTGAGTGATACCGCCGGGAATCGCGTACAGGCCGGATGCCTGCCCGTAGTTCACCTGCGGGCCGGTCAGCAACAGCGGCAGGTTGTCGACGCAGACGTCGACCGTTCCGCTGGCGCCGGCTCCGGAGTCGGGCGACCCCTGGATGAACCGCAGCAGCGTTTGATTGTTGCCACCGCTTTGGATGGTGCCGGGGGTGCCTCCGGCGTTGTTCGGCGGGCCCGCGAACGGCAGCGAGTTTCCGTTTCCGCCGGAACAGGCGGACATCGACACGGCGAACGCGCCCAGGACGGCCAGACGGGCGAGGAGACTACGCATTCGTGGAGAGACCTCTCAAGGAGCCGAAGGCGAGCGACGACGCGAGGCCACCGAAAAGCGACCTGCAATCGTGCGCGACGTTGGATTCAAGTCCGCGCGAATCCTCCGGTTCGTCAACGCTGCTGAGCGAGCCGCGCGGCCAGGTCGGCCGTGAGGAGCTCGATCATCGCCCGGGGATCGTCGATTCGCCCCGTGACGACGGCCTCGAACCCCCGGACCGCCGCCTCATACCCGTACCGCGCACGCCGCTCGCCGACCCGGCGCGCAATGGGCCGTAGCGCACGTTCCCGCCAGCGATGACGCGGCGGCAGCTCCGCTCCGCCGGGCCGCGCCAGCTCCCACAGCAGCGCGAACTCCCCGGCCAACGCGCTGGCGAGCGGGACGGCCGCGCCGCGCGGGTCGTTCGCGAACAGCTCGAACGCGATCGCCAGCGCCTCGCCGGCCCGCCCGTCCACCACCGCGGCCGCGTACTGCCACGCCTTGGGATCCTCGACGCTGAGGCTTTCGCGCTCGAGGTCGGCCACGGTGATCGTGCGGCCGCCCAGCGCGAGCTTCTCGAGGTCGTTGCGGATCGAGCCGATGTCCGCGTTGCTCTCGGCGAGAATCGTGATTACGCGCGGCTGGGCTTTCGCGCCGAGCCGCTCCAGCATCTCGCGCACGAACCGCTCGCGCACGTCGGCGTTCGGCGTCGTGTCGATGCGCAGCGCCTTGCGCCCGGCAAGCTGGCCGAACGGCTCGGGCTTCGTCTTTTTCGCGGGCGAGAACAGATCTTCGAGCACGAGCGTGTTGCCCGCCGGAACGTTCTCCGCGACCGCCCACAAGTCGCGCCGGGGCTGCGCGCGCAGGCGATGGCAGTTCCGCACGACGACCACGCGCCGGTCGGCCAGGAACGGCATGGCATTCACGGCGTCGCCCGCCGCGCGGCCGATTCCGTCGGACTCCGGGCCGTCGAACACGTCGCAGTTCAGCGCGCGAATGTCCTCGGGCAGCAGCCGGTCGAGCACCGCATCGAGCGCGCGCTGCGCGAGAATCGGGTCCTCGCCCTCGATCACCACCAGCCCGTCGATCTTCGGGCTCTTGTCGAGGAAGTCGTAGAATCTCACGCGACGGGCAGCGGAATGCGCGGGCGGTGCTCGAGGTCCGCGATCGCGTCGGCGTACGGCGCGCGAATTACCCCGTATTCGGTGATGAAGCCGGTGATCAGCCGCCCGGGCGTCACGTCGAACGCGGGGTTGTACACGTCGTCTTCGGCGGCGATGCGCACTTCGTCCGGCGCGCGCTCCTCGATCGGAATCAGCTCGCCCGACGCGAGCGCGAAGTCGAACGTGGACCGCGGCGCCGCGACGTAGAACGGAATGCCGTGGTGCGCGGCGGCGATCGCCACGCCGTAGGTGCCGATTTTGTTCGCGGTGTCGCCGTTGCGCGCGATGCGGTCGGCGCCCACGACCACCGCGCGCACCGCCTTGCGCTGCATCGTGATCGCGGCGGCGGAATCGACGATCAGCGTGCACGGCACGCCGCCTTCGTGCAGCTCGAACATCGTCAGGCGCGCGCCTTGCAGCAGCGGGCGCGTCTCGTCCACGAACACGTGCAGCGCCTTGCCCGCGCGGTGCGCCGCGATGAAGCAGCCCAGCGCGGTGCCGTCCCCGCCCGTGGCGATCGGCCCGGTGTTGCAGTGCGTGAGCACGTTGCCGGCCGCCGGAAACAAATCGACCGACGCCTCGCCGATGAGGCGGTCGACGTCGCGCTGCTCGTCGTGGATGCGGCTCGCCTCGGCCAGCTCGTCGCCGGCCGGCGCGGCCAAGATACGGTCCACGGCCCAGGCGAGATTTACCGCGGTCGGCCGGGCGGCGCGAATCTGCGCTGCGGCGGCTTCATACGCCGCGCGGTCGCCGGCGTGCAGCCGCGCGGCGAGCGCGACGCCGTACGCGCCGAAGATGCCGATCGCCGGTGCGCCGCGCACGGCGAGCGTGCGAATCGCGTCGACGACGTCGTCCACGCTCGTGGCGCGCTCGCGCGCGACCGCGCGCGGCAGCGCCCGCTGATCGAGATAACCAACGGCGTCGCCGTCGAACCAGACCGAATCCACCCGAGGCGGGTTCGGCGAGCGTCAGTGAACTACTGTCAGACCTGGACCGCGCTCTGCGCGGTATAGCATGTCCGGCAATAGACGGGCCGGTCGCCCCTTGGCTTGAACGGAACCGTCGTCGAGGTCCCGCACTGGGCGCAGATCGCGTCCGTCATCTCCCGGAGCCCGGCCGTCGACGACGGCGCCTCGCCCAGCCCGTTCGACCGCTGCGTCTTGCGCACCGTGCGGCAGTCGCGGCAGCGCTGCGGCTCGTTCTCGAACCCCTTTTCCGCGTAGAACATCTGGTCGCGGACCGTGAAGTCGAACGGGCTCCCGCAGTCCTTGCAAGTCAACGATTTGTTTTCGTACACCGACCTCGGGCCGGACAGCGAAGCCGCCCGGCTCTCCATGAAAGCAGATGGGAAACAGCCGCCGGCCGATGGCTAGCGACGTAGGCGGAGTATACGGTAGCAGACGTTTCTTGGCAATCCAGCGGGCGGCGGCCCGAGGGCTCGCGACGAACCCCGGCGCATGCCTCGGAGGTGATCCTGCGCTTCCCGCGGTCTTCCGCTGCCAAGCCCGCGGCGGCCGGTTTCGTGTTCGCGTTCGACTACATTCAGTGATGCCCGGAGCGAGCAGTCAGCGGAATCCGATTCGCGCATCCTCGCGCTTCGGTTCGATGACGGCGACGGTCGCCGCCGCGACGGCGGCTTCGTAGCCTTTGTCGCCGCGGGCCGGGTCGGCGCGCTCCTCGGCTTGCGCGCGGTTCTCGGTGGTCAGCACGCCGAAACCGATCGGGACGCCGCTGCCGAGCTGGACGTCCATGATGCCGCGCGCGCACTCGCCGGCCACGTAGTCGAAATGCGGCGTTTCGCCGCGGATCACCACGCCGAGCGCCACGACGCCGTCGAGCTTGCTGCCCGAGATCAAACGCCGCGCGGCGATCGGAAGCTCGAAGCAGCCGGGGACGCGCACGATCTCGACCGCGTCGTCCGCCACGCCGCAGTCGCGCAGCCCGCGCCGCGCGCCGTCTTCGAGCTGCGCTGCGAGATCGGCGTAGAAATCGGCGACCACGATCGCGAACTTCTTGCCGCTCGCGTCGGGAAGCGCGTGGTTCTTGTCGTTCGGCTGGTTCTTCGCATTCTTTTTCTCGGTCTTCATTCCGCACCGACCGGGTTGGGCGCGCCGAACATGTGGCCCATCTTGTCGCGCTTGGTTTCCATGTAGTGCACGTTGTGCACGGTCGGCGTAATTTGGATCGGCATGCGGTCCTTGATCGTGAGACCGAAGCCCTCGAGCCCCGCGATCTTCTTGGGATTGTTCGTCAGCAGCCGCATCTCGCGCACGCCCAGATCGACGAGGATCTGCGAGCCGATGCCGTAGTCGCGCTTGTCGGCCGGAAGCCCCAGCAGCGTGTTCGCCTCGACCGTATCGGCGCCGGCGTCCTGCAGCGCATATGCGCGCAGCTTGTTGGCGAGGCCGATCCCGCGGCCTTCCTGGTGCAGGTAGAGGAACACGCCGCGGCCCTCGCGCGCGATCGCGGCGAGCGCCGCGTCGCGCTGCGGCCCGCAGTCGCAGCGCAGC
>JAXDMB010000174.1:0-6185 GCA_034666325.1 Vulcanimicrobiota bacterium | reverse complement strand
ATCCACCGGCTGCAGCTCACCGGACCGAACCGTTTCGGCGCGCTGATCTTGCCGCGCCACACGCACCATCTCCAGGCCGCCGCCGAGCGCCGCGGCGAGCCGCTGGAGTGCGCGATCGTCATCGGCGTGGATCCGGCGACGCTGCTCGCGTCGCAGGCGTCGACGCCCTTCGGCGTCGACGAGCTCGAGATCGCGGGCGCTCTGCGCGGCGAACCGGTTCGCGTGGTCCGCTGCGAGACCGTCGACATCGACGTGCCCGCGTTCGCAGAGATCGTGCTGGAGGGATCGATCTTGCCCGGCGTGCGCGAGCCCGAGGGCCCGTTCGGCGAGTTCCCCAAATACTACGGACCGCGCAGCGACAAGGAAGTCGTCGAGGTCCGCGCGATCACGCACCGCGACGATCCGCTGTTCTACACGATCGTGCCGGCGGGCATGGAGCATTTGCTGCTGGGCGCCGTTCCGCGCGAGGCGAGCCTGCTCGAGACCGTGCGCCAAACGGTTCCGACGGTGCGGGACGTGCGGATGTCCGTCGGCGGGACGTGCCGCTACCATGCCGTCGTGCAGATCGACAAGCGCGAGGAAGGACAAGGAAAGAACGCGATCCTCGCGGCGTTCGCCAACAGCTTCGACATCAAGCACGTGACCGTCGTCGATCCCGACGTCGACATCTCCGACCCCAACGAGGTCGAGTGGGCGCTCGCGACGCGCTTCCAAGCCGATCGCGATCTCGTCGTCGTCACCGGAGCGCAAGGCTCCAAGCTCGATCCCTCGACCGACGACGGGCTCGGCGCGAAGACCGGGTTCGACTGCACCATCCCGCTCGGCGCGGACCCGTTCCGCTACTTGCGCGTTCGCATCCCGGGCGAGGAGAACGTGAACGTCGCGGCGCTCGCGCGCCCGCGGGTCGGCCCGCCGTTCGCGGCACGAGAGGAAAGCGCATGACCGCCGAGCCGAGCACCGGTTTCGACGCGCTGCAGTCCGTCGGACGCGTGCTGGACGTGCTCGAGGCCTTCGGCGACGCGGGCGAGCACGACTTGGGCGTGAGCGAGTGCGCGCTCGCGGTCGGCGTGAACAAGAGCACGGTGTACCGCATCCTCGCGACGCTCGAGCAGCGCGGCTACGCGCGGCAGGACGCGCAAACGGGGCGCTACGCGCTCACGGCCAGCTGGTGGCGGATCGCGCGCGCCACGGCCGGCGCCGGCAGCGTGATCGAGCTCGCCGCCGCTCCCATGCGCGCGCTGCGCGACAAGACGCGGGAGACCGTGCAGCTCGCGGTCTACGGCGGCAAAGGGGTCGCGACGTACGTCAACGTCGTCGAGGGAACGCACCCCGTGCGCAGCGTGTCGCCGCTCGGGATGCGCTTTCCCGCGACCGCGACCTCAACCGGCAAAGCGCTGCTCGCGATGCAGCCGGACGCGGAGCGCGACCGCGTCGCGCGCAAGCTGCGGCGCTACACCGACACGACGATCGCCGACCGGCGCACGTTCGCACGGCACCTGGAGACGATTCGCCGCGACGGCTATGCCGTCAACCGCGGCGAGTACCGTTCGGACGTCTGCGGCGTCGCGATCCCGATCCGCGGCGCGGATGGATCGACGATCGCCGCGCTGGGATTCTGCGTGCCGCGCTTCCGCTTCGAGACGCTCCCGCTCGACGCGCTGCTGGCACTGCTGCGCCGCGCGCGCGCCGAGATCGAGCGCGGCCTCGGCTCGCCGGGAGAAACGCCGTGATCCCCGCCCCCGCGCGCCCGGCGGCGCCTCCGCGCCCCAGCCTCATCGGCCAAGCGATTGCGCGCAAGGAAGATCCCGCGCTACTGACCGGCCACGGCCGGTTCATCGACGACGTCTCGCCGTTCGCGAACACGCATCACGCGGCGGTACTGCGCAGCCCGTATCCGCACGCGCGCATCGTGTCGATCGACGCGAGCGCGGCGTTCGCGATCGAGGGCGTCGTCGCCGTGATCACGGGCCGCGACGTCGAGCGCCTCACCAAGCCGTTCAGCGTGGGCGTCGAAACCAAGATCCCGTTCTACTGCTGCGCGATCGACAAAGTGCACTATGTCGGCGAGCCCGTCGCGGTGGTCGTCGCGCGCGACCGGTACATCGCGGAGGACGCGCTCGAAGCGATCGACGTGGAGTACGACGACCTGCCGCCCGTCGTGCGCATCGAGGACGCGCTGCGCCCCGGCTCCGCGCCGCTGCACGAAGCGGTGGGATCGAACGTCGTGCACCGCCGCTCGTTCGCATACGGTGACGTCGAGGGCGCGTTCGCGGCCGCCGACGAGATCGTCGAGATCGAGGTCGCGTTCCCGAAGTACGGCTCCACGCCGATCGAGACGTACGGCGTGATCGCGAACTATGATTCCGGCGCCGGCACGTACGTCGTGCACGCCAACTTCCACGGGCCCTTCGTGCTGCACGCCGTCATGGCGGGCGCGTTGCGCGTCGCGGGCAACCACCTGCGCATCCACGTGCCGCCCGACATCGGCGGCAGCTTCGGGATCAAGGCGCATGTCTATCCGTACATCGTGCTGCTCGCCGTCGCGGCGCGGGTCGCGGGCGTTCCCGTGCGCTGGATCGAGGACCGGCTCGAGCATTTGCAGGCGTCGTCGAGCTCCACCGACCGGCTGACGTGGGCGAAGGCGGCGGTGAAGCGCGACGGCACGATCCTCGCGCTCGCGCTGGACCAAGTCGACAACGTCGGCGCGTACGTGCGCGCCCCGGAGCCGGCGTGTCTGTACCGCATGCACGGCACGGTGACCGGCGCGTACAAAATCCCGGCGGTCAAGATCGACAACCGCCTCGTCACCACCAACAAGCTGCCGACGGGACTCAACCGCGGGTACGGCGGGCAGGAGCAGTACTTCACGCTCGAACGGCTGGTCGCGCGCGTCGCGAAGCGGCTGAACCTGCCGGTGCTCGACGTCGTGCGGCGCAACTTGCTGCGCGTCGAGGACTTTCCGTACCACGCCGCGCCGGGTTCCGTCTACGACGCGGGCGACTACGGCCGCGCGCTCGACGCCGCGCTGCGCCTGGCGGACTACGATGCGCTCGTCGCGCGCCGCGACGCGCAGCGCGCGCGGGGCAAGCACGCGGGCATCGGTATCGGCTGCATCGTCGAGCCGTCCGGCTCGAACATGGGCTACGTGTCGATCGCCCTGCCGCGCGAGACGCGTGACGCGGGGCTGCCGAAGTCGGGCTGCACCGAGGCCGCGACGGTCGCGATCGATCCGCTCGGCGCGGTGACCGTGCGGCTCGGTACGACGCCGCAAGGCCAGGGACATCAGACGGTTGCCGCGCAGATCGTCGCGCAGGAGCTCGGCGTCGCGTTCGACGCGATCGAGGTGATCGCCGAGATGGACACGCAGACCAGCCCGTGGTCGATCGCGTCCGGCTCGTACTCGAGCCGCTTCGCGCCCGTTGCGTCGGCCGCCATCCAGCAAGCCGCGCGCAAAGTCGCCGCGAAGCTGCGCGCGATCGCGGCGCACGAGCTCGAGATCGCGCGCGAAGACGTCGTGCTCGCGGACGGCAAAGCGTCGGCGCTCGGCGATCCGAGCCGCAGCGTCCCGATCAAGCGGCTCGCGGGGCTTGCGCACTGGCACCCGACCGCGCTCCCGCCCGGCATCGATCCGGGCGTGTACGAGACGGCGTTCTTCTCGCTGCCGATCCTCGAGGCGCCCGACGAGAACGACAAAGTGAACTCGTCCGCCGTGTACGGCTTCATCGCGGACATCTGCTACGTCGAGATCGACGCGGACACGGGACGAGTGCACGTCGAGAGCTACGTCACCGTGCACGACTGCGGCACGATGCTCAACCCGCTGCTCGTGGACGGCCAGATTCACGGCGGGTTCGCCCACGGGATCGGCGGCGCGCTGTTCGAGGAAATGGCGTACGGCGACGACGGAACGGTGCTCGCGGGAACGCTCGCCGACTATCTGATCCCGACGGCGACCGAGATGCCGCCCCTGACCATCGGCCACGAGAACGTGCCGTCGCCGTTCACGCCGCTCGGCGCGAAGGGCGTCGGTGAAGGGAACGCGATGAGCGTGCCGGTCGTGATCGCGAACGCGGTCGCCGACGCGCTGGGCGTAGACGACGTCACGCTGCCGCTGACGCCGGCGCGCGTGTGGGCCATCTTGCGAACGAACGCGGAGGCGCGCGCGTGAAGCCCGCGCCGTTCGCCTACCACCGCCCCGAGTCGCGCGACGAGGCGCTGGACCTCCTGGCCGAGCACGCCGACGGAGCGAAGGTGCTCGCGGGAGGCCAGTCGCTCGTCGCTGCGATGAACATGCGGCTCGCGCGCCCGGCGCGGGTCGTCGACATCAACCGCATCGGGGAGGACACGTTCGCACAGGACGGCGACGCGTTCGCCGTGAGCGCGCTCGTACGGCAATCCGATCTCGAGCGCAGCCCCGCCGTGCGCGACGCCGTTCCGCTGCTGCACGAGGCGCTGCCGTTCGTCGGCCACGCGCAGACGCGCAGCCGCGCGACGCTGTGCGGCTCGCTCGCGCATGCGGATCCGAGCGCCGAGCTGCCTGTCGTCGCGACCGCGCTGGGCGCGCGCATGGAGTGCGGCTCGCGCCGCGGGACGCGCACCGTCGCCGCGGACGAGTTCTTCGTCTCGAGCTTCACGACCGCGCTCGAACCCGACGAGCTGCTCGCGCGCGCGCTGTTCCCGCTGCGCGCCGCGCGCACGGGCTACGCGTTCGCGGAGTTCGCCGAACGGCACGGCGACTACGCGATCGCGTCGGCCGCGGCGGTGCTGCGCCTGCGCGAGGACGGCGCCGTCGACGAGCTCCGCCTCGTGCTCGGCGGCGTGTCCGACCGCCCGTTCGTCGTCGACGCCCACGCGTGCGCGGGCCGCCCGCTCGGCGAAGAGGCCATCGAAACGCTGGCGGAACGCGCGGGCCGCGACATCGACCCGCATAGCGACCTGCGGGGCTCGGCGGCGTACCGCCGCCAGCTCGCGTCCGTTCTCTCGCGCCGCGTTCTCGCGGCGGCATCGCTCGACGCACGAAAGGAAGGCTGATGACGTCCTGCGAGTCCGATGAACGGCACGCCGTCGAGATGACGGTCGACGGCCGGCGCATCCGGCGCTACGTGTCGCCGCGGCTGCTGCTGCTCGACTTCTTGCGCACCGAATGCGGTGCGACCGGCGTGCACGCTGGCTGCGAGCACGGCGTCTGCGGCGCCTGCACGGTCAAGGTCGACGGGCGCGTGACGCGCTCGTGCCTCATGTTCGCCATCCAAGCCGACGGCGGCGCCGTCGAAACGGTGGCGTCGCTCGGCACGCGCGACGCGCTCTCGCCGCTGCAGGAGGCCTTTCGGGCGCGGCACGCGCTGCAATGCGGCTTCTGCACGCCCGGCATCCTCGTCTCCGCGCAAGCGTTTCTGGACAGCGAGGAACACCCGGACGAACGCTCCGTGCGCGAGATGCTCTCCGGACATCTGTGCCGCTGCACCGGGTACGCGCCGATCGTCGCCGCCGTCCTCGACGCGGCGGCGCAGCGGGAGCGCTGAGCGTGGATCTCGCGACGACGTTCCGCGACGCCGCCGAGCGCGATCCGCGCGCCACGGCGCTCGTCGACGGATCGCTGCGGCTCACGTACGAAGCGTGGCTGATCCGCGTGACGCGCGTTGCCGCGGCGCTGCGCAGCCTCGGCGTGCGCGAGGGCGACCGCGTCCTCACGCTGCTCAAGAACGGCGAGCCGATGTGCACGGCGTACTGGGCGTGCGCGTTCCTCGGCGCGGCGGTCACGCCGGTGAACTGGCGCCTGAGCGCCGACGAGATCGCGTACATCGCGGCCGACGCGGAGCCGCGCTGCGCCGTGCTCGAGGACGTCGGACCGCCGGCGGCGGCGCTCGCCGCGACGCTTCCCGCGATCGCGGTGCGCGCGGTGCACGGCGCGATGATGGGCTGGGACGAAGCGATCCGGTTCCACCAAACGCCGCTCGCGCCCGTCACGGAGACCGCGTACGCGATCCTGCTCTACACGTCGGGCACGACCGGGCGGCCGAAGGGCGTTCCGCGCACGCACCGCGCCGAGCGCAGCGCGGCGCTCGCGCACGTCGCGCAGAACGCGTACCGGCGCAACGAGATCACGCTGGGCTCGATGCCGCTCTACCACACGATGGGCGTGCGTTCGCTGGTCGCGATGGCGCTGACGAACGGCACGTTCGTCA
>JAXDMB010000173.1:0-2878 GCA_034666325.1 Vulcanimicrobiota bacterium | reverse complement strand
CTGTTTGGGGTCCCACACCGGCTGCTCCACCCCGCCCGGCGTATTGGGCGTGGTGGTGGTGAGCGTCAGCGCGGTCGGGAAGCTGACTTGCCCGACGACGGTTGGCGCTGACGGGTTGGTGGTCGAGAAAAACGTTCCGAACGGCGGGCACGACAGGTCGTTGATCGCGAGAAAGATCTGGTCGGTGGAGTCGTAGGCCACCTCATCGGTCCGGAACAAGCCCGGGCCGCCGTTCGGGCATTGCGCCGTCGGAATCGCCGGGCCCGTGTACGGGTTCGTCAGCACCGGTGATGAGAACACGAGCGCGCCGCTAGTCCGGTCGACGACCTTCAGCGTGGAGTTTCCGTCGCCCGCGTACACCAGGGTGCTGGTGACCGGCGCGACGCCGTTCGGTCCGCCGGCCCCGTTTGGCAGGTTGCCGGTGAAGCGGCCGGCGCCCGCTGTGAGAACGTACTGGCTCCCGACCGTGCTGAAGACGTCGACGCCGTTCGTGGTGCGGTCGGCGAGATAGAGCATGTGGGTGTTCGCATCGACGTAGCTGATGTCGAAGGACCACGTGCCGGTCTTGGGCGGCACGCCCGGCATGCCTTGGATCAGCGCGCCGAGCGCGTACGGGACCGGCAGTTGCGGCGACGGCCCCGTGGCGCCGGGTAACGCCGCTTGAGAGCAGCCGAAAAGGGCGGCGGCGCAGAGCGCCGACAGAATCCGAGCCGATGAGCGCATTGCTCGACACCTTCCCGGCCGACCGGCGGCCTGGGCTTGCAATCAGTATAATTGATATAATCGATTACCGCGCCCGGCGCAAGCCTCGGCCGCATTGCGACCGGAGTCCGGAACCCGGGGTCATGGGTGCGGTATGATGAGCATCATGCCGGCTCGGGTCACTCCCGTTGAGCGCGCGGTTGACGCGCTGCGGCGCCTGCCCCTCGGGGATCTGGCGGCGCGGGATCACGTCCGGACGGTTCGCTCGACGCTCGCGGTCGCCAACGAGGGCGAGATGCTCGGGTTCCTGCGGCTGCTCGACGGGCTGGGCGTGGATTCCGCGCGCGTGGAACGCGATCTCGAGCGCGCGCGCACGGCGGAGCCGGCCGAACGGCGTGCCGCGCTGGCGCGTCTGCGCCGCGATCTGGAACCCGCGCGGGACGCCGTGCTGCGCCACCTGGCGGCGCCGCCCGGCGATCTGCGGCTCGTCGTCGACCTTCGTGCCGCGCTGATGGCCCTGATCGCGAAACGCCCGGATGCAGCCGATCTCCAGCCGCTCGACGCGGACCTTCGCGCTTTTCTCGCGTCGCGGCTCGACTTGGGACTGCTCGAGCTGCGCCGGCTGACGTGGTCCGACTCCGCCGCTCTGCTGGAACGGCTCGCGCGCTCGGAAGCGGTGCACGCGGTGCGCGGCTGGTTCGACCTGAAGGACCGGCTCGACGAAGACCGCCGCGTCTACGCGTTCTTTCACGCGGCGCTCCCCGGCACGCCGCTGGTGTTCACCGAGGTCGCTCTCACCGACGACATGCCGACGTCGATCCGCGCGATCCTCAACAAGGACGCCCCGCGCGTCGATCCCGCGTCCGCGCGCTGCGCGACGTTCTACTCGATATCCAACTGCGAGCCGGGGCTCACCGGGATCCCGTTCGGCAACGCCTTGATCAAGCACGCGGTGGAGCAGCTGCGCGGCGAGCTGCCGCGCCTGCGCACGTTCGCGACGCTGTCGCCGCTGCCGGGGTTCGCGGCGTGGGTGCGTTCGCTGGGCGACCGCATCGCACCGGAGGTTCGCGCGGCGCTTGCGACGCCGGGCTGGCACCGCAATACGGCGGCAGGCGCGGTGCTGCGCGAACCGCTGCTGCGCCTCGCCGCGCGCTACTTGATCGCCGCGAAACGCGACGACGGCGCGCCGCGCGATGCGGTGGCGCGCTTTCACCTCGCCAACGGCGCGCTGATCGAGCGCGTCGACTGGCTCGCTGATCCCACCCAGCGCGGCCTCGAGCAGTCGTTCGGCGTGATGGTGAACTACCGCTACGCGCTCGACCGCTACCCGGCGAACCAGTTGGCGTACGCCACGAACCACGCGATCGACGCGTCCTCCGGCGTAAAGGCGTTAGCCCTGGCCGACCCGACGGTGCTCGACGAAGCGCCGGCCGGCATCTCGCGCCGAGCCGCCCTGCTCACCGCGATCCGCGGCGTCGCGTCGCGCGCGAAACGCGTCCTCGCGCGCGCACCCGCCCGCGCATAAGCGAACGGCGGTCTTCGAGAAGCGCTCGTTCGTCAGGGAAGGGCGGATTTCGCTCCGCAGCCGTTGAGCGGTGCGGGCGGCGGCGCCGCTGCGGTCAGGCCGAACGACAGGGGCAGGAACGACGTGCCGTCCGTCATGTACTGGCCCGTGATGGTGAGCGTCTGGCCCGGTGCGACGCCGAAGCCTTTGACGAGATAGCGCTGTGACGGATCGCTGACGCAGCGCACTTCGGTCGGCGCGGGATCGCCGGTGAACCAGATGGTCGTCGTCACGCCGCCGTTCGCGCCCGGCTGCTCGTACAAGTAGACGTTCTGCGGCGCGGACGTCGGATTCGACAACTGCAGCGACACGTTGCGCAGCACGCCGTAATCGCCCGCGAGCCCCGCGCGCTGCCCGGCGGCCGCGACGATATCGGGACGCAGGTTCGGAAACGGCTGCTGCCCGCTCGCGTAATAGCGCACACCGACGGTGAACGGCTGCGGCTCCGGACCGCCCACCGCGTACGACAGCGCCAGCGGCGCAACGTTCGTGAGCGAGAACTCGCCGCGCCGGAAGTGGCCGTCACTGGGATGTTCCGGTTGCGAGAGCAGCGTCGCGGGATCCGTGCCGTTGCTCGCCGACACCACCATCACGTTCACGGGCGAACCGTCG
>JAXDMB010000172.1:0-8444 GCA_034666325.1 Vulcanimicrobiota bacterium | reverse complement strand
AGTGACCCTTCCACGCTCGGCTTTGCCCTTGTCGGGTTTATCTCCGGCCCGGTCTTTCACCGGTACGGCGCGGGCTATCGTTTCGCCAAGCTTGCATGCGACCTGGCCGAGAAGCACGGCTTCGTCGCCAACCAGCCGAAAGTCTATCACGCGATGGGAACGGTCGCGTTCTGGACGCAGCCGGTCGGGGCCGCGATCGACTTCATGCGAGCGTCGTCTCGCACCGCGATCGAGACGGGTGATCTGACGTTCACGTGCTACGGTACGCACCAAGTCGTCACGGGCGTTCTGCTGCGCAATGCTCCGCTCGACGCGGTGTGGCGCGAGTCGGAGATGGCGTTGGCCTTCGCCCGGGAAGCCAAGTACGACGACGCCGCGGACATCGTCCGCAGCCAGCAACGCTTCATCGCCACGATGCAGGGCCGCACCGCGAGCCTCTCCACCTTCAACGACGCGCAGTTCGACGAGGCGGCGTTCGAGGCGCAGCTGACGCACGACCGAATGCCGTTGATGATCTGCTGGTACTGGATCCTCAAACTGAAAGCGCGCTTCCTGTCGGGGGACTACGCCGAGGCTCTCGCGGCGGCGGACAATGCCAAGCCGCTCCTTTCGGTCGCGACCGCTCAGATCCAGTTGCTCGACTACTTCACCTACACCGCGGTAACGGTGGCGGCGCTCTATGGGAACGCTTCCGAGGACGAGCAGCACGGCTGGCGCGAACTGCTGAGAGCACATCAGGAACAACTGCGCGAGTGGGCCGAAACGTACCCGCCGACGTTCGCGGACAAGTACGCGCTCGTCACGGCGGAGATTGCGCGCCTGGAACGGCGAGACGCCGATGCAATGCGTCTGTACGAACAGGCTGTTCAGTCGGCTCGCGAGAGCGGCTTCGTCCAGTTCGAGGGACTGGCCCACGAGCTTGCCGCAGGATGGTATGCTGCCCGCGCGTCGACGACCGCCGGCCACGCCCATCTGAAAGCGGCGCGCAACTGCTATCTGCGCTGGGGTGCGCTCGGCAAGGTACGGCAACTCGACCAGCGCTACCCGGAACTACGTCAGGAATCGGCTTCGCCGGCGCTGGCCGCGACGATCGACGCACCGATCGAGCAGCTCGACGTCGCGACGGTGATCAAAGCGTCGCAGGCGGTGTCGCGTGAGATCGAGCTCGGCAACGTGATCGAGACCCTCATAAAGCTCGCGATCGAGCATGGGGGCGCCGAGCGCGGTCTGCTCATCCTGTTTCCGAACGGCGACCCGCGGATCTCCGCGGAAGCAACGACCGGCCGCGGCGCGGTGGAGGTGGCGCTGCGCCAGGCAGCCGTGACGCCTTCCGACCTCCCGGAATCCGTTCTCCATTACGTGATCCGGACGCGGCAGAGCGTGATCGTGGACGATGCCGCGGCGCCGGCGTTGTTCGCGGCAGATGCGTACATGCAGGAGGTGCGGCCGCGATCCGTGCTCTGCGTCCCGCTGCTAAAGCAAACGAAACTCGTCGGCGCGCTCTATCTCGAGAACACGTTGACGCCGCGCGTTTTTACAGCGGCCCGCATCGCGGTGCTGGAGCTGCTGGCCTCACAGGCCGCCATCTCGCTCGAGAACGCCACGCTCTATTCCGATCTCCGGCGCAGCGAGAGCATCCTGGCTGAAGGGCAGAGGATCAGCCACACGGGCAGCTGGAGCTGGAACGCGTCGACCGGAGAACAGCGCTGGTCGGAAGAAACGTTCAGGATCTTCGGCTACGGCCCGGACGTTCGCCCCACGCTCGAGACGGTTTTCGCGCGTGTCCATCCGGACGACTTGCCGCTCGTACAACGGCAAATCGAGCGTGCATCGAGTGAAGGACAGCACTTCGACTTCGAACACCGATTGCTGATGCCGGGTGGCGCCGTGAAACACGTCAATGTGGTGGTTCACGCGGTGCGTGACCAAGCAGGTCAGTTCGACTACGCCGGAACGGTGATGGACGTCACCGCAGCGAAGCGCGCCGAGGAAGAACTGCGGACCGCGCAAGCAGACCTTGCGAATGTCACGCGCGTGACCACGTTGGGCGAGCTCGCGGCGTCGATCGCGCACGAAGTGAACCAGCCGCTCACTGCCGTCGTCAGCAATGCTGAAGCGTGCCGCCGTTGGCTCAACCGCGGCACGCCGGACCTCGACGAGGCGCGCAGCGCCCTCGAGAGCATCATCAAAAACGGTCATCGGGCAGGCGAGGTGATCCGGCGCATCCGTGCTCTCTTGAACAGAACGGATACTCCCAAGGCCCCGCTCGACATCAATGACGTCGTGGACGAGGCCGTCGCGTTGGTTCACCATGATCTCGCCGGCCGGCGGGTGTCGATGCGCACGGAGCTCGCGGGCGCTTTGCCTCCGGTCGAGGGCGACCGGATCCAGCTGCAGCAAGTGATCGTCAACCTCGTGACCAACGGCATCGAAGCGATGCAGTCGATCACGACTCGGCCGCGCCTCTTGGTGATCCGAACGCAACAAGACGAGTCGCACAACGTGCTGGTCTCAGTGACCGACTGCGGCGTCGGGATTGCCGCGGATCATGCCGACAAGCTGTTCGACGCCTTTTTCACCACCAAATCGAGCGGCATGGGCATGGGCCTCTCGATCTGCCGTTCCATCATCGACGCCCACGGGGGGCGGTTATCGGCGTCGCGCAACGCAGGCCCGGGAGCGACGTTCCAATTCGCCCTGCCGCCGTACGGCCATGCGTGAAGCTCTCGACACGGTAGTCGTGATCGACGACGATCCCGAAGTCCGCGAGGCTCTCAAAACGCTCTTGCGATCGGTGGGCTTGGCGGTCAGCGCACATGACCGCGTTTCCGAGTTCCTGAAGTCCGCGCGACCCGACGGCCCGACCTGCCTCGTGCTCGACGTCAGGTTACCGGGCAAGAGCGGCCTGGACTTCCAGCGCGAGCTCGCCGACGCGGGCCTGCGTCTGCCGATCATCTTCATCACCGGACACGGCGACATCCCGATGTCCGTCGGTGCGATCAAGGGCGGCGCCATCGAGTTCCTCACCAAGCCGTTTCGCGATCAGGATCTGCTGGATGCGATTCAATCAGGACTCGAACAGGACCGCGTTCAGCGCGCCAAGGAGCGGGGTGTCGCCGAGCTCCGGCAACGCTTCGGCTCCCTCACGCAACGGGAGCGCGAAGTGATGGCACTCGTCGTTACCGGGCGCGTCAACAAGGTGATCGCGGCCGAGCTCGGCGTCAGCGAGATTACCGTGAAGGTTCACCGCGGCAACGTCATGCGAAAGATGGCGGCGGGGTCACTGGCCGACCTGGTTCTGATGGCCGAGAAGTTGAAGACCCGGAGCGAGGCGGTGCGCTAGCCGCAACTAGGACCTATACGTTCGTATAGGAGTACGACGATCACGGATAATTGTGGCACCTTCGTTCCGGTGCTATCTTCGGATGATGAAACTCGACGAAGGGGAAATGCCGTTGATCGCCGTCGTCGACGATGATGAAGATGTCCGCAGCGCCATTTACGCCGTGCTGAGGTCGGATGGCTTTCTGCCCCTCGCGTTTGCGTCAGCGCAAGAGTTCCTGCGCTGCGGGAAACGAAGCGAGACCGCTTGTTTGATCGTCGACCTCGAAATGCCGGGGATGAGCGGTCTCGACCTGCAAGCCGGATTAGCACGAGACGGGCAGCGTATACCGATCATTTTCGTCACCGCATATGGAACTGAAAGAACGCGAACGCGCGCCATGGATGCCGGCGCCCTCGATTTCCTGGAAAAGCCCTTCGAAGACGACGTGCTGCTCGAGCGCGTTCGCGCTGCCGTGGGGACGTAATCCGTGGAGGCCATCGCTATGATGACGAACGCGTTGCCCTCGTCCCGCGTACTCGTCGTGGACGACGAGCGCGCCATTCGTGAGATGCTCGAGATCAGTCTCGAGCACCGCGGTTTCGAGGTGCGCAGCACCGCGGACGGGGTCGCGGCGCTGGCGGAGACGCGCGCGTGGCGCCCGGACGCGATCCTTCTGGACGTCATGCTCCCGAAGATGGACGGCATCACGCTCCTCGCTGAACTTCGGCGCATCACCGAGGCGCCGATCCTCATGGTGTCCGCGAGAAACGAGCTCGCCGATCGCGTCGCCGGCTTGGAGCGCGGCGCCGACGACTACATCAGCAAGCCGTTCGAGATGGTGGAGCTGCTCGCGCGCATCGACCGGTCGCTTTCACGTCCGCACTTGAATCACCCCGAGGTGATCTCGTACGCGGACGTCGAGGTCGAGATCAAGACGCGCACCGTGCGCCGCGCGGGACGTGTCGTCGATTTCTCGGCGCTCGAGTACGACCTGTTCGTCCTGCTGATCCGCCATCCGCGCCGCGTCTTCACGCGCGACCACCTCCTGGACCTCGTGTGGGGAGCGGACTCGACGGTCGGCCGCAGCAGCCCCGAACGGTACATCTCATACGTGCGGCAGAAAATCGATCGGGGCTTCTCGACCCCGCTGATCCACACCGTTCGCGGCGTGGGATATTCGCTCCATGATCGTCGGCCGTGAGCTGCGGTTCTCCGGTTGGTTTCTGGGTTAGCTGGTACGCTGCGCAGACGATGAACATCAAGAATCTCATCACGGCTCTCATCGCCGTTTCCGCGGTCGGCGCGTCGGTCGAGCCGGTCATGGCGCAAGCGACGCCAAGCTATACCGCCCAAGACCAACAGATCCACGGCCGCGTCATCTCGTTCGACGGTGCCTACACGTTGCAGGTGCGCGACGACCACGGCTACGTCGATAACGTCCAGCTCCACCAAGGCACGATCATCAACCCGATCGGCATCACGCTTGCGACCGGAATGGTGGTCGCCGTCGACGGTTACAACGCCGGTTCGTATTTCGCCGCGAACGAGGTCGATACGCCGTACACGTTCTACTCCGGAGTGCCCTACTTCATGGGCTACCCGTGGTACCACTACGGCCCGACGGCGTCGCTGAGCTTGTTCTTCGGACAGCCCGGCTGGTGGCACGGCGCGTATCCGGGTGCGCCCGCCATCGTCAATCGCGGCGTGTACGTCCACAACAACGCGCCGCCGTACCGCGGAGGTGCTTGGCACGGTCACAACTACGTCGCGTCGCCGCAGCACGGCGGATATGCTGCGCACAACCCCATCGCGCGCGCAGCGGCTCCCCGAGCCCCCATCGCGCGCGCGCCGGTTCCCCGCGGCGGCTTTGCGCACGCACCGGCTCCCCACGTGCCCGCGGCGGGCGCTCACGGCGGCGGCCGGCCTCACTGACGCTCGGCAGCACAAACGGAGCAGACGGGAACGCCCGGATCTGCTCAGCAAATCGGGTCGCGGCTTGTTCATCGTGTCAGCGTTGACGCACGACTTTCGCGTCTCGAAAGGCCGCTATTGTTGGCCGGGACGCCTGTTTTCTGCGCCGCCGTGCTCGCGTTGCTGCATCGCCTTTTCCAAATCTTTCTGGTGATCGGTGAGCAGCGCGTGGATCTGCGCGTGCGTATCGTCGCTGATCGCATGGATCTGCGGACCGAGCTCCGTCCGTGACGATGCGGGATTCTTATCGAGGACCGCCTGAATGCGGTCGTGGTGCTCCTGGAGAAGCGGCCGTACCTGTTGCTGCTGCTCCGCGGTGAGTTGCAGGTCTTTGGTGAGGCGAGCAAGTTCCTGATCGATCGATTGCGGCGTGTGGATTTGCTGAAGCTGCTCGCGCGCTGAGGGCGGCGGTGCGGGAGCGCCCTCAGCTGAGGCAACACCGGCCGCTCCGAACACAAGCGTCACCCCACATGCCAGCGCGAGAGGCCGGCTTAGCGTCATCAATGTGGTTTTCATATGCTCGTTGTGCCTGGCGCGGCTGAGCGTAACCGGAGACTGAGCATGGAAATTCGACTGTTCGGCAGCAAGTCACGTGAGCCGCCGGCTGCGCGCACAAAGGTCGCTGTGCCGGCACGCCGTCCGCGGTAGAATGACGCCGGAGGTGCCTATGCCTCGGATTTCGCCTGCGGAGTTTTCCGCGCTGCCGTTGCGGGTGAACACACTTCTCGCGGACGTTCCGCTGCACGACGTCTGGGCGGTGGACCTGCCCGCACTGCGCGAGGGCGTGACGCTCGAGGAGGTTCTCCGCCGAGCAGGCCGCGACGTGTTCGGCAGCCGCGACACCAAGACGCGAGCGCTGCCCGCAGCGGGACGCGCGCTGTTTCGTCTGCGTCTGCTTCTCGGGCGGCTCTTTCGCCTCGAACGTCGGCCCAAGGATGCGGAAGCGGCGTCGTTCGCGAGGCGGCTAACCGTAGAGGACCGCGCGTGCTCGTCGGTCGTCTCGGGAACACGGGCCGGCAATTTCAGCATCGTCTACCGCTTCGACAACGAGCAACTGCTCGAAGTTCACAACCGTACCGTGCATGCTGGCGCGCTCAGCGCCCTTTCGAAAACGGCAGAGGGTTATCGCTATTATCTTGCCGTGTACGTCGCCAGCGTTGGCTGGATCACACCAATCTACATGGCGTTGATCGACCCCTTCCGGCGGTGGATCATCTACCCCGCGCTCCTGAAGAGCATAAGCGCAAGCTGCAGCGCGCCGCATAAGCCGTGATGCCCTAACATTAGGGTGCTCGCTCGACGCCGAGAACGGTCAACGATATCTTCTCGATGTCGTTGATTTTCTAGCGTGGGGCCTACGGGTTTTTTAGACGCAGTTCGCGCAGCGGCCGGTGAACGTCACCGTCTCGCGTTCGATCGCGACTCCGTGGCGTTCGGCGAGCCGGCGGACGGTTTGCGCCGGAACGGCGTATTCGAGATCGGTGATCGCGCCGCAAGCGGTACAGCGGAAGTGAGCGTGCGGGCTCGCCGCCGGCTCGTACACCGTCGAGGCCTCGCCGGGGACGTCGATCTTCATCACCGCGCCGAACTCGTGCAGCCGGATAAGCCCGCGGTGCACCGTGGCAAAGCCGATCCGCGGCTGCAACGCGCGGGCGCGCACCCAGATCTGTTGGGCGGTCAGGTGGCTGCCGGGTCCGGCTTCCTCGACGACGTCGAGGACCGTCCGGTAGTTCGGCGGGAGTCCCTGAGCGATGCTTGACACGGGCTTGGGGATGGAGGTAGCCTCCGGTACAGACGTGAAATTGGTTCTCACACTCAATTATACGCGAGAACCGTCCTCAAAGCAAGTCGACCTATCGCGGGTCCATTTCAGATCAGCTTTGCGGAGATCGGAGAGAATATGCTCGAATCGGAACTCGATAAAAACGGCGGTTGCCCGGTACCGCACGGTACTCTCCAGGGCACCCACCTCGACGCCGGGCTGATGACGAATCGAGACTGGTGGCCGAACCAGTTGAACCTCAAGGTTCTTCACCAGAACTCTCCGGTCGCCGACCCGATGGGTCCCGCGTTTCGCTACTCTGAGGAGTTCGAGAAACTCGACCTGAACGCCCTGAAGAACGACGTCTTCGCGGTGATGACCCACTCGCAAGAGTGGTGGCCGGCCGACTACGGACATTACGGGCCGTTCTTCATTCGCATGGCGTGGCATAGCGCCGGCACCTATCGCATCTTCGACGGCCGCGGCGGAGCATCCAGCGGGACGCAACGCTTCGCACCGCTCAACAGCTGGCCGGACAACGCGAACCTCGACAAGGCGCGCAGACTGCTCTGGCCGATCAAACAGAAGTACGGCGCAGCGCTCTCGTGGGCCGACCTGATGGTGTTTGCCGGCAATTGCGCGCTCGAGTCGATGGGTTTTCGGACGTTCGGCTTCGGCGGCGGACGCGTCGACGTGTGGGAGCCCGAAGAAGACATCAACTGGGGCAGTGAACGGGAGTGGCTGGGCGACGGGCGCTATTCCGGCGATCGTGAGCTCGCGAATCCGTTCGGCGCCGTGCAGATGGGTTTGATCTACGTGAACCCGGAAGGGCCCAACGGCAACCCCGATCCGCTCGCATCTGCGCGCGACATTCGCGAAACGTTCGCTCGCATGGCGATGAACGATGAGGAAACGGTCGCGCTCATCGCGGGCGGGCACACGTTCGGCAAAGTTCATGGCGCCGCCGATCCGAAACAGTACGTCGGCCCCGAACCCGAGGGTGCACCGATCGAAGAGCAGGGACTGGGCTGGAAGAACAGCTTCGGCAGCGGCAACGGCGACGCGACGATCACCAGCGGGCTCGAAGGTGCGTGGACGACCTCGCCGGCGAAGTGGGACAACAACTATCTCGACAATCTCTTCAAGTACGAGTGGGAGCTCACGAAGAGCCCCGCCGGCGCGAACCAGTGGAAACCGAAGGATGCCGACGCCGAGGGCACGGTTCCCGACGCGCACGATCCGTCGAAGCGCCACGCGCCGATGATGCTCACCACCGATCTCGCCCTTCGCTTCGACGCGAATTACGCGCCGATCTCGAAGCGGTTCCACGAGCATCCGGATCAGTTCGCGGACGCGTTCGCCCGTGCGTGGTACAAGCTCACGCAT
>JAXDMB010000171.1:0-3337 GCA_034666325.1 Vulcanimicrobiota bacterium | reverse complement strand
GGTGTGCGACGGCATCGCGTATCTCGACGACCGGAACTGGGCTACGGGCCCCCAGATCGTGGTGGCGGATGACCAGCCGCGTGACGTCGCGCTGGTGCGCGCCGCGCTGCTGGCCCGCGCCACGGCTTCGAACCGGACGCTGGCGCTGCGCAAAGATATCGCCCTCGCGCGCGAGACGTCGCTGGTGCGGCACGCGGGCGACGCGCCGGTGATCGTGGAGACCGAAAACGTCGGCGCTTCCCCGCTCGCCGACGCGCTGTGCCGGCACGCGGCGCGCGGAGCGCGAACGGTCCTCATCCTCGGTGACTGGCGGAATCATCCGTACGCGGAGCGCGCCGCGATCGAGAGACTGAAACGAGCCGGAGTCGAGGTGCTCGAAACCGGTACGAACGAGAAGCTCGCGCTGGCCGGTAATCGCGCGTGGATCGGTTCGGCGAACGCGACCGGCCCATACGACGCGCGCACGGCCGGTCAGTTCGAATGGGGCGCCGTCACGCGCGTGAAGGCGCTGGTGAACGCCGTCGCGGCCGCGCTGCGGCGCGACGGCGCGCCGGCATCAGTGGTACGGAGTAGCGTTCGGCGCCGGTGACGCCCAGGCACCGCGCTGGTGCCGCTGGCGCGCCTGCTGCAGCGCGGTCTGGAACTGCGTGCGCTGCGCGGGCGTGAGGATCGCTTCGATCTGCGTGCGCATCTTGTCGCGGTTCGCTTTGCGCGTGGCGGGATCGGCGTTGCGGTTGGCGCCGCGCGACTGCGCGAACGCCTGCTGGATCTGCGTCTTCTGCGCGGCGCTGAGGTTCAGCGACTGGAGCGCATGGCGGAATCCGCCGCCGTGATGACCGCCGCCGTGACGGTGCATGCCGGCTTGTGCGGGCGCGGTGGACATGGGGGCGGGCGGCGCCTGCTGCGCGAGCGCGGCGACCGGAACGGCGAGGACGGCCGCGAGCGCGGCGATTCCGAAGAAACGAATGCTGGACAAGGCGATGCTCCTGCGTCGCGAAGGACGCGTACGTAGTTCTGTGCCGAGAATACGCACACGCCCCGCCCGGCGTCGTGAGAACGCCGTTAAATGACGGGCTGGATCGCCTTGACGAAGTCCGGCTCGGAGATCTCTCCGCTCTTGATCCACTGGATCTTCTTGTTCTTGTCGATCAGGACGAGCGTCGGGAAGCCGCCCTGCAGGTAGAGCCGGCCCACTTTGAGCTCGGGATCGAACGCGAGCGGATAGCGCACCTGGAACTGCGCGCCGAACCGGTTGACGTCGGTCTGCGACTCTTGCGAGGTGCCGTCCATGCCGTACGGGCTGCCGCTGACCGCCACGATCGCGACCTTGCCGGCGTATTTCGCGGCGAGGTCGTTGAGCACCGTCGTCTCGCGCTGGCAGTGGGGGCACCACGTCGCGAACACCTCGAGCAGCACCGGCGTCGACACCTGCGCGAGGTCGAACTGACCGGCGTTCGTGCTCGCGGTGAACGCGGGCGCCGTGTCGCCGACCTTGAGCTTGGAGTCCATCGGCGCGTCGGACGCCGCCTTCGGAACCGCGTTGCGCGAAGCGAGCCCAACTCCGACGACGATCGCGATGATCACGATCGCGAGCGTCGCGTACAGGATGGTCTTGCGGCGGTTGGGCGCCGGGGACTTCTGGGGAGCGGTGCGGCTCATGTGTTGCCGATTCTCCGGTCGAGGGCGAGCGTCCCGGGCGGGCGCAGCGCGACAATGACGGCGAGCAGCACGAAGACCGCGTCGCGCGCGACCTCCGTCCACGTCGTGACCGTCTTGTCGTTGGGGCCGAAGCAGCCGCAGGACACGGTCATGCCGCGCACCACCGCCGACGCGATCGCACCGTCGAACGCGGCGAACAGCAGCACCGCGACCCACGCAGCGGCGCGCGTGAACAGCCCGACGATCAAATAGCCGCCGAGCAAGATCTCCAAGAACGGCAGGACGAGCGCCATGGGCGCGATCACCGCTTGCGGCAGCAGCCGGAAGCCGGCGATCTGCGCCGCGAATTCGGCCGCATGCCCGACTTTCGACACGCCGGCGACGACGAAGATCGCGCCGAGCGCGACGCGCAGCAGCAGGATCAGCACGCTCAGGACGCTTTCGCGGCTCATCGCGCCGGTCCGCAGAGCGCCGCTTCTTCCACCTCGCGCACGATCGCGCGCTGTGCGGACGGAATCGCCTGCACGTCGGTGCGCTCGATCTCCGTATTTTCCTCGAACCCGAGGATCGTCTCGGCGACGCACTGGCCGAGCACGACCGGGTCGTAACCGCCTTCCAGCACGAACAGCGCGCGGCCGTCGCAGTGCGTGTCGGCGATCTCGCGAATCAGCCGCCCCATCTGGCGCGCGAACGCGGGCTCGACGCCGAGATCACCCACCGGATCGCCGGCGACGACATCGTATCCGGCGCTCACCACGATGAGCCCGGGGCGGATGCGCTCCGCGAGCGCGCGCAGCGTGCGCGTGTGAATGGCGATGAAGCCTTCGGTCGAGATGCCGCGGCGCGCGTCGATCGGCACGTTGACCAGCGCGGCGCCCGAGGTGACGCGGTTGTCGCGCGGATCGCCGGTGCCGGGATACGCCGGATCGGCGTGCGATCCGACGTACGAGACGCCGCCGCCGATCATCGCCTGCGTGCCGTTGCCGTGATGGTAGTCGAAGTCGAGCACGAGCACGCGTTTGCCTTGATCCTGCGCGTACGTGCGCGCCGCGATCGCGGCGTTGTTGAACACGCAGAAGCCCATCCCGCGCGCGGGCTCGGCGTGATGGCCGGGCGGGCGGACGAGCGCGAACGTCCCGCGCCGGCCGTCCACGGCAGCCTCGAGCGCGACGAGGGTCGCGCCGGCGGCGCGCGCCGCGCCTTCGTACGAGCTTGCGTCGACGCTGACGTCGCCGGTGATCAGATCGGTGTACTGTCCGGGCTCGAGCGCGTCGCACGTGCGGCGCACCAGCTCGATGTAGGCGGCCGGATGAACGCGCGCGAGCTCGTCGGGACGTGCGACGCGCGCGTCGACGCGCTCGCCGAACATACCGCGCCGCTTCAGTTCCGCCGCGACGGCGCGCACCCGGTCCGGCGACTCCGGATGGTGCACGCCGTTCAGGTGCGCGGTCAGGCCGTCGTCGTACGCGACGAGCATCGCCGTGCTACTTCTTGGTGATCGGGGACTTCGTCGCGGCGGGCTTCGGCGACGCTTTCACCGACGGCGTCTTGCCCGGCGACTTCGGTTGCTGGCGGTCGATCGCGGCAATCAGCGCCTTGACTTCGTTCGACGCCTGCGAGCCCGGCTTCACGATCGTGAGCAGCTTCTGGTACGCGGCCTTCGCCTTGTCGTTCTGCT
>JAXDMB010000170.1:0-7287 GCA_034666325.1 Vulcanimicrobiota bacterium | reverse complement strand
GGGCAAGTCCGGCACGATCAACAACGCGGGCGGAACGAACGGGCTTCCGGCGCAGGTCGCGGACGCCAACGGCGTTCTGCACGCACCGGCCGCGCGCTGGCGCATGGACATCTCGTTCGCGGACGGCACGACGTTCGACGCCATCCAGACCCCGGGCTCGATCGCCGCGGGCGGTGCCGTGACGGCGGCCGTCAACACGGCGACGCCGGTGTCGGCCGGCACCGTCGGCTTCGCGTACTTCGACCAGAACGGCCAGTACGTCAACACGTCGTCCATCGAGGGCGTCGCCGCCGGACAGAGTATCACCGGCGCGAACGTGCACGCGGTCAACACCGGCCCGTCGCTCGTGAACGGCAACCAGCTCAACATTCGCTCGTGGGGCACGGGCAGCTCGAACAACTCCGTCGCGCCGACCGCCGGCGGACCGGCGCCGCAGACCGGGCCGATCGGGCTCGACTTCCACAACTCGACGTCGCTGGCCGGAAGCGCCACGGCGAACGTGCTCGCGCAGAACGGCTATCCCGCGGGCATCCTCTCGAACCTGACCATCGGGAACGACGGCACGGTGAGCGGCGCGTTCTCCAACGGCCAGTCCACCACGCTCGGGCGCGTCGCGGTCGCGACGTTCCAGAACGAGCAGGGCCTCCAGCGCATCGGCGGTTCCGACTTCTCCGCGACGGCGAACTCGGGCCTCGCGCAGGTGGGAACCGCGGGCGTCGGGCGCTTCGGCTCGATGGTGTCGGGATCGCTCGAGCAGTCGAACGTCTCGATCGCCGAAGAGTTCACGAAGATGATCGTGGCGCAGAACGCGTACCAGTCGAACTCCAAGAGCATCACGATCGCCAGCGAAGACATGCAGACGGTGATGCAGCTCATCCGCTAATACCGGATAAACAGACGTATCGGGCCACGGAGGGCGCGAGGGACGGGAAGGGGGCCGCACGCAGGTGCGGTCCCCTCTTCGTTTTGCGTGCCTGGTTGTGCAGTGCGATACACTAGCTCGCTCCGGCTTGCGCGCCGAGCCGCATGAGCGTACGATGCTTTGGCGATGCGCTGTCTTTGCGCACGTAAGGAGTGAGGGGTGTTCAAGACTTTTCAACGCGCCGGCGTACTCGCCGGCGTCGCACTGCTTCTGTCCGCGTGCTCGGGCGGAGGCGGAACGCACGCGGCCGGCGTCGTCCCGGGGACGGGTGCCGACAGCGCGAAGCGCGCGCCGCGCACGGTCGGTGCGCAAACGCGGTACACGCCGCCGATCACGCCCATCGACGCGACGGCGAACCTCGGGCAGATCACGGGCGGTCTCGACGGCAAGCTCTATTTCGCCGAGGCGTCTCCGGGGACGAACTGCACGCCGTGCTCGGGCCGGATCTCACAGATCACGACCGGCGGGTCGATCACGTCGTACGGCCTGCCGAACTACTTCGACGCGAACAACACGGGCTATCCGGTGTATCCGTTCGCGGTGTTCCCGGCCGCCGACAACAAGATCTACTTCTTGTCGGATGACGGCTTCTTCGGATCGATCAACACGGACGGCTCGAGCCCGGTCGTCTACACGCTGCGCCAGCTCGGCAGCGACACCAGCGGAACGTTCACGAACATGACGCAAGGCGCCGACGGCAACTTCTACGTCTCGGAGACCAGCCCGGAGCGCATCATCAAGGTGACGACCGGCGGAACCGCGTCGGTGTTCAACTCGTCGCTGAGCTCGGGCGCGAACGTCGGCTCGATTCTGTACAACAGCGACGGCAACTTCTGGCTCACCGAGCGCGGCACCGGAAAGATCGGCAAGCTGACGACGAGCGGAACGCTGACCGAGTACGATGCGGTGTCCGGCGGCGGCTACAACCCGCTCGACATCTTCTCGGACGGCTCGAACCTCTGGTACACCGCGCAGAACACGACGCCGGCGAACGGGCAGAAGCTGGTCGAGATGTCGACGTCCGGCTCGATTCTCAAGACGATCTCGATCACCACGAGTCCCGCCGGCATCGGCGCCCTGTCGCCTCAGGGCGGCACGTACGCGTGGACGATCAACGCGAACATCAGCCGCGTCAACCGGTCGTCGAACGCGGTGAACGACTACACGCTCACGGACAGCAATCCGGGCACGGTGCTCGAGGGGTTGACGATCGGTTCGGACGGCAACCTGTGGTTCACCGACCGCGCCCACAACAAGATCGTGAAGGTCGCCAAGCAATAAGCGCACGGCTCGCACGAGGGGTGGCGACGACGGCGGAGCGAGGACCCCCTCGCTCTGCCGCTTCGTTTCGCGTAGACTACGAACAGCATGATCGCTCTGCGCCGTCTCAACAACCAGCCCATCATGGTCAATCCCGACCTGATCGAGTCGCTGGAGGCCACGCCGGACACGGTAGTGACGCTCACGTCGGGCAACAAGCTGCTCGTCCGGGACTCCATGGACGAGGTCCGGGAGAAGATCATCGAGTTCAAGCGCCGGATCCACGGACCGAACGCTCAACCGGCCGCCCCCTAGCCGTCCGCCGCGCGGGCCTCAATTGCGTCGTCGCCGTCGCCGATAGACTCTGAGAGCACCCTCCCCCGCGCCCGGTCTGTTCGGAAAGGCCGCATCTTGGATTTCGCGACGATAATCGGCCTTGCACTGGCCATCGGCGCCCTCGCGCTGTCGGCCTGGATCGGCGACGTCGACGTGCGCATCATCTTTGCCCGGTACGAAGCCTTTCTGCTGGTCTTCTTCGGCACGGCCGGGGCGACCATGGTGTCGTTCCCGATGCGCACGTTCTTGCGCGGGCTCACGTCCGGCTTGCGGACCGCGTTCGTCGAGCCGGTCTACCACGAGCGCGAGGTGATCGCGACGCTCGTCTCGTTCGCCGAGAAGGCACGCCGCGAAGGTCTGCTCGCGCTCGAGAACGAGGCCGCCGCACTCGAAGACGACTTCATGCGCAAGGGCATCCAGCTCGTCATCGACGGCCGCGACACCGACATCATCCGCAAGATCCTCGAGACGGAGATCGCCTTCGTCCAGGAGCGCAACGCCAAAGCGGAAGCGGTGTTCATGACGATGGGCGGTTACTCGCCCACGCTCGGCATCATCGGCACCGTGCTCGGGCTGATCGCGATGCTCAAGGCGCTCGGCTCGCTCGCGGGCTCGACGAACGTCGCGGGACAGCTCGGCGTCGCGACCGCGCAGGCGTTCGTGGCGACGTTCTTCGGCATCGCGCTGGCGAACTTGCTGTGGATCCCGCTCGCGACGAAGATCAAGGAACGCGCCGGCGAGCAATTGCTGCTGCGCGAGATCATGGTCGAAGGCATCCTGTCGATCCAGGCCGGCGACAACCCGCGCCTGCTCGAGGAGAAGCTGCACGCGTTCCTCGACCCGGCCGAGCGCGAGACCGAGATCGAAGCGGGCGGCGCGGTGGGCGAGCCCGAGCTTGCGGGCGCATAGCGCGTGGCGCTGAGCCGGAGCGAGTCGCGGTCGCGTCTGCGGCGCGGCAGCGAGAAAGAGGCGATGGAGAGCGCGGGCATGATGCGCTGGCTCCTGACGTACGCCGACATGATCACGCTGCTGCTGGCGCTGTTCATCATCCTGTTCGCGATCTCGAACATCTCGGCCGTGAAGTTCAACAAGCTGGCGCGCGCGATCTCGGGCGGGTTCGACGGCACGAGCGCCGTCAACCGGCCGCCCAACGGCGGCGTCACCGGCATGCAGCACGGACACGGCGCGGCCGACGCGAACATGGTCGCGGTGAAAGCGCAGCTCGACAAGTACATCGCGCGCCAGCACCTGCAGTCCAAAGTGCAGACGCGCATCGACAAGCAGGGCCTCGTCGTCACGCTGCTCAGCGACAAAGCGTACTACGACTCGGGCTCGGCCGACCTCCGCCCCGAGTCCACGCAGCTCCTGGACGTCGTCGCCGGCCAGCTTCGCAGCGTGCGCAACGAAGTGCGCGTCGAAGGCAGCACCGACAACGTGCCGATCGCCACGTACGCGTATCCCACCAACTGGGAGCTCTCCGCGGCGCGCGCCACCGGCGTGACCCGCTATCTCGTCGAGCACGCGAAGATCGTGCCGACGCGCATCTCGTTCGCGGGGTACGGTGAGTTCCACCCGAAATACGCCAACGACAGCGACGCGCACCGCCAGCAGAACCGCCGCGTCGACATCGTGATCCTGAACGGCGCCGCGGCGCCGACCCCGAACCCGGAGGCGCAGTAAGCGAACATGTCGATCCTGTCCCAAGAAGAGATCGACGCTCTCGTCAACCAGCTCGCCGCGCCCGAACCGGCGGTGGGGGGCGTCGACGCCGCGCGCAAGATCAAGTCGTTCGACTTCCGCTTCAACAAGCGGCTCGACAAGTTCAGCGCCAACCAGCTCCAGACGCTGCGCACGCTGCACGACAACTTCACGCGCCTGCTGAACAACTCGCTCTCGGTGTACCTGCGCACGCGCGTGGAAGCGACGATCATCAGCATCGAGCAGGTGTCGTACGGCGACTTCATCTCGTCGATCGGGATTCCGTCGATCCTCTCGATCTACTCGATGGACCCGCTGCCCGGCTCGGGCATCGTCCAGGTCGACCTGAACCTCGTGTTCTCGATCATCGACCGCCTGCTCGGCGGCCCCGGCTGGTATCCGCAGAAGCTCCGCGACCTCACCGACATCGAGCGCACGCTGATGCAGCGCTTCATGGCGCGCATGCTCAACAGCTACCGCGAGTCGTGGAACTACCTGCTGACGCTCTCGCTGAAGATCGAGGCGCTCGACTCCAACCCGCAGTTCATCCCGCGCATCATCCCGCTCGACCAGATCGTCGCGCTCGTCACGTGCGAGCTCAAGATCGGCGACATGTCGGGCGTGATGAACTTCTGCCTGCCGTACCTCGTGCTGCAGTCGATCGGGCCGCAGCTGTCGGACTTCCAGTGGTCGCCGAGCGTCGTCGCCGGCCGCGGCATGACGGAGCTCGACATCGCCCAGCTCGCCCGCAACGTCGAGCGCGCGCCGGTCGACGTGCGCGTGGAGCTCGGCAAGACCGTGGTCTCGCTGCGCGACCTGATCGCGCTCCAGCCCGGGGACCTCGTGATGTTCGACAAGCCCGTCAATGAGCCGCTGGCCGCGACGGTGAACGACCGCGAGAAGTTCAAGGTGTTCCCCGGCGTCAACCGCGACAAGCTCGCGGTGCGCGTGAGCTCGATCGTCGAGAACGAGGAGTAACGGTGCCCGATTCCCTGCGACCCATCGCCGACGCGATGTTCGCCTCCGCCGCGAGCGTGCTCGGCACGCTGGCCGGCCGCGCGGTCACGGCCGGTGCGCCGGCGCGGGCGGACAGCGACGGCTCGATCCGCATGGACGCCGAGATCGTCGCGACCGTCACGCGCATTCCCTCGGCCGACCTCGCGTTCGCCGCCCGCTACCGCAAGCGCGATTTGGCGCGGATCGTCGAGCTGATGCTGGGCACCCCGGGTGACGGCGGCGAGCTCGACGCGATGCAGCTCTCGATCGTCGCCGAAACGGTCGCGCAGATCTCCAGCGCGATGGGCGAGGCGCTCGCCGCGGAAACCGATCACGCGACGGTCGGCATCGAGTCGGTCGTCGCGGCCGACGCGGGCGCGTTTCCGGCGCCGCCGTTCGCGACGTACACCGCTTCGCTCGACCTGGGCGAGGGCTTCGCGACGACGCTCACGCTCGACTTCGACGTGCTCGCGCAGCACCGGCTCGCGCCGGAGCCCGCGCCCGCACCGGCCGCCGCGGCCGCCCCTGCGCCGCCCGCGCGCCCCGCGCCCAAGCGCCCGCCGGCGCGCGTGGAAGAAGGCCAGCCGGTCTCGTTCGCGCCGATGCAGCCGACGCCGATGCGTCCGGCGGCGCCCGGCCACGCCAATCTCGATCTCGTTCACGACGTTCCGCTCGAGATCTCCGCGGTGCTCGGCCAGACCGAGCTCTCGCTGCGCGAGGTCGTGTCGATGCAGACCGGCAGCGTGTTCGAGCTCGACAAGCTGGCGACCGAGCCCATCGACCTGTACGTCAACAACATCCTGATCGCGCGCGGTGAGGTGGTCGTGGTGGACGACAAGTTCGCGGTGAAGATCAGCGAGCTCAACCCCGTGGTCGACAAGGTCTAGTGGCTTCAGCTTCGCTGAACCGCCGGACGCCTGCGTCCGCTCAGTAAGATGCGATAAATGCCCGTCTGGGTCACGTACATCTGGGCGCTGTCGATCATCGGATTGCTGCTGCTCGGCCTCACGTACGGCGTGCGGGCGCTCAACCGCGGGCGCATCGTCGCCGCGACCGGAAAACGGCTGGTGACCGTGGTCGAGTCGACGTTCCTCGCCCAGAACGTGACCCTTCACGTCGTGAAGGTCGGCGACCGATACTACCTGGTAGGCGGAGGATCCGCCGGAGTGACCCACATCGCCGACGTCCCTGGTGACGTCGTCGATCCCTACATCGAGACGCAACGGAAGGCGCTCGGCGAGCAACGCGATGCGGTGCTCCGCCTCTTGCAGAGATTCCGAAAGCAGCCGTGAACCGACGTCTCCTCATCGTCCTCGCCGCGCTGGCCTCCGTGTTGGCCATCGTCGTCTTTGCCGTGCCCGCGCTCGCGCAGAGCGCCGCCGGGCCCGCCGCGCCCTCGATTCCCATCCCGCGCGTGAACATCGGCGTCAGCCCGGCCACCAAGCCGTCCGACGTCGCGCTGTCGCTGCAGATCCTGCTGCTGCTGACCGTCGTCACGCTCGCCCCGACGCTGCTCGTGCTGCTGACCTCGTTCACCCGCATCGTCATCGTCCTGTCGTTCGTGCGCACGGCGCTGGGCACGCAGCAGGTTCCGCCGACGCAGGTGCTGGTCGGCCTCTCGCTGCTGCTGACGTTCTTCGTGATGAACCCCGTCATACGCGACATCAACGAGAACGCGCTGCAGCCGTACTTGTCCAACAAGATATCGCAGCCCGTCGCGATCGACCGCGCCGCCAAGCCGCTGCGCGCGTTCATGTTCAAGCAGACGCGTGAGAAAGACATCGCGCTGTTCTACTCGATCTCCAAAGAGACGCGCCCCGCGAAGCAGGAAGACGTCCCGACGTACCTGCTCGTGCCCGCATTCGTGATCAGCGAGCTCAAGACGGCGTTCCAGATCGGCTTCGCGATCTACATCCCGTTCATCGTCATCGACATGGTGGTCGCCTCGGTGCTGCTGTCGATGGGCATGATGATGATCCCGCCGGTGATCATCTCGCTCCCGTTCAAGATCCTGATCTTCTTGCTGGTCGACGGCTGGAACCTCACCGTCGCGGCGCTGTTCGCGAGCTTCCAGA
>JAXDMB010000169.1:0-6146 GCA_034666325.1 Vulcanimicrobiota bacterium | reverse complement strand
CGCATGGCTCATGCAGAACAAACGCACGGCCACCGTGTAGTCACCCGGCGCAAGCGAGACGGTGCCGGTGTTGGAACCTTTGAGCTGCTGAATGATGGACGCGATCGCGCGGCTTTGCACGGCCGCCGCGACATCGAACGGTGCGCCCGGGAGCACGTCGGCGGTCGGATACAACTCGACCGGATCGAGGCGGATCGGCGTCTGCTCGGTGATGTACGGCGCGAGCTGTTTCGCCGCGGCGCCGAGCGCGGCGCGCTTGGGGTCGAGGCCGCCGGGCAAGTTGAACTGCGCGGATACCGAGCCGCCGTACAGCGCGGCCGCGATGAGTGCCGCGGCCAACGCCGCGACGGAAGAGCGTCGGATGAACTGCATGGCGGCCGGTTCGGCACGACGCGCGCGGCTCCTTACGCAACCGTAGGTACCGGCCATTTGGCTGCGGTGCCGAGCTTCATGAGAATCGCAAGAGAAATCGCCGTCCCCACCGTCCTCTATAATTCGCGCGGTACGATGGCTCCAACGAATCGGCGACGACGAAGCCGCCGGGCGTGATGAGGTAATGAAATGCTAGGTCGACTCTCCAAGTTCATGATGGCCGCGGGCGCCGCGGCGACCGTCACAACCGGTGCGATGATTCCCCGTCCCGCGTCGGCCGACACGACGTCCACGCTGCTCACCGCGGCGGCGGCGCTCGGCGCGATCGTGCTGTACAGCAATTATCAGCACAAGCAGGCGCAAGCGAATCAAGTCGTGGGCTACACGCGCAACGGCGGCACGGTCTACGGCGACGGCCGCGTCGTGATGCCGAACGGACAGACGTACTATCCGAACTCGAACGGCCAGTACGCCTATCAGAACGGCTACAACAACGGCGCGTACAACGGTAACGCGAACGGCCAGTACAACAACGGCCAGTACAGCAACGGCCAGTACAACAACGGCCAGTACAACAACGGCCAGTACAGCCGCGGCCAGTACAACGGCACGTACAACAACGGCCGCTCGAACAACAACGGCAACAACGCGAACAACGGCCGCTGGAGCAACACGAACAACGCGAACAACAACGGCCGCCACGACGACCGCAACAGCAACCGCTAGCCCACGGGCCTGACGGCCCGGCCGCCTCGTTCGGAGCGCTTCCCCCGCGTCTCCGGGCGAGGCGGTTCGCGAAACGACGCGCCGGACGAGGCGGCCCTCGAATCAATCGCCGGACGAGGCGGCCCTCGAAACCACTCCCGTCCGGCCGGCGTCGATGCGAGCATGAGCCCGCACTCCTGGCTTGCGTTCGCGTTCGTCGCGGTTCTCGTGTCGCTCGTTCCCGGTCCCGCCGTGATCGCCGTCGTTTCGACGGCGTTGCGCGGCGGCTTTCGCGCATCGCTGGCGACCAACGCCGGCGTGCTCGCCGGCGACGCGGTTTTCGTCGCCGCCGCGGCGTTCGGACTGGGCGCGCTTCTGGTGGCGTCGCACGGCGTGTTCGTTGCCGTGAAGTGGGCCGGCATCGCGTACCTCGCGTATCTCGGCATCCGCGCGCTGCTCGACCGCGGCGCGTCGTTCGGGGTCGACGCGCAGCCCGGCGCGGTCGAGCGGCGCGCATTCCGGCTCGGCGTCACCACGCAGCTCGCGAACCCGAAGGTCATCTTGTTCTTCGGTGCGCTGCTGCCGCAGTTCGTCGATCCCGCGCGTGCGGCCGCGCCGCAGTTCGCGCTGCTCGGCGCCACGTTCATCGCCAGCGACCTGCTCGTGTTCGCCGCGTACGGCGCGCTCGCGCACCGCACGCGCACGCTCCTGAAGAACCCGCGCGCGGCGCGGGCCGCGTCGCGCGTCACGGGCGTCGTCATGCTCGGCGCGGCGGCGCGCCTCGCCGCCGAACGCTGACGCGCCGCAAGCGACGAGCTCTTACGCGGGAACCGCCTCGCGCACCACGCCGGCGAAGCGCTCGAACGCGCTGCGGTGCAGTGTGTGACCGTGGCCCTCGAACGTCTCGACGCGCACTTTCGGGCTGAGCTTCGCGAGGTCGTCGTGCGCGACGACCGACTCGACGCCCGCAACCAAGATCGTCGTCGGAATCTTCAGCGCCGCCAGCCGGTCGCGCAAGTCCCAGCCGCCTTCGTCCGCGTCGTTGTCGCGGCCCAGCCGCCGCAGCGTGTCGAGCCGCAGCGCGCGCATCGCGTGCACTTTTCCGTCCCGGTCGCGCGGATCGGCGTGCGCGAACGCCGCGCGCACCGCTTCGTCGCGCTCCGCTCCGGGCTCGTGCGCGAGCAGCTCGGCGAGATCGTCCACGTACTCGCGGTCGAACGTGCCGGGCGCGACGCGGATCATCGGGTCGATCAGCACCAGCGCGCGCGCGGCCTTCGGCCCGGCGACGAGCGCGACCGCGCCGCCCCACGAGTGCCCCACCACGGCGTGAACGGTGCCGATGCTGTCGGCGACCGCGCGCAGATCGGCGCCGAGCGCGTCCAGCCCCAGCGGTTCGGCGGTCTCGGCGTCGCCGTGCCCGCGCTGGTCGTACGCGAACACCCGGTGCGTGCTCGCCAGCGCCTCGCCGAGCCGCGTGAAGTCGCGTCGCGACGACGAGATGCCGTGCACGCACAGCACGGCGGGGCCCGCGTCGCCCCAGCACTCGACCGTAGTCGTCGCGCCGCTTTCCAGCACGACGCGCCGCGCCTCGGCGATCATCGCGGCGGCCGCCGGCGGTACGTGGGCGTGTCCTGTGAGCTCGTCATGGCGCCGCCTTCTACGCGATGCGTGCGATCAGCTTTGCGAGCGCCGGGCCCGTGAGGATCACCACGAAGATGCGGAGCGTCTGCACCGCCAGGATGAGCGGGACGTTCGCGCCGCTCCCCAACGCGATCACGGTCACGGAGTCGAGCCCGCCGGGCGTCGTCGCGAGGTACGCGGTCAGCGCGTCGACGTGGACGGTCGCGACGAGCAGCCCCGCGGAGGCGCAGCACAGCGCGATCAGCACGACCGTCGCCGCCAGCAGTTGCGGCAGCACCCGCACGACGTAGCGCACGGTGGCGCGCGTGTAGAGCAGCCCGATCGTGAGGCCGATCGCCACGTACGCCGCGTCGAGCGCGGCGGCCGGCACGTCGATCCGCACGAGGCCCGTTCCGTGCAGCACGGCCCCGAGCACCATCGGCCCCAGCAGCGCGCCCGCGGGGACGTTGAGCCGCAGCGCGCCCCACACCGCCACCGCGGCGACCGCGGCCGTCTCGAGCACCGCGACCGCATCGATGCCGTGCGTGCCGGTCGCGAGCGGATGCGCGCCGTGCGGCAGCAGCAGCCGCGAGACCGCCGAGGCCGAGAGCACGACGAGCGTCACGCGCAGGTACTGCATGAAGGCGACGACGCGCGGATCCGCGCCGTAGTCCAGGCTCATCGCCGTCATCGCGGAAGCGCCGCCCGGCGCGGAGCCCCAGGCGGCCGTGGGCGCCGGAATCGAGCTGAACCGCGCGAGCACCCACCCGGCGACCCCCGCCGCCACGATGGTGGTGCCGACGACGAGCGCCATGACGGCCCACGACCGCGCGATCGAGGCGACCACCGGCGGCGTGAACGTCTGCGCGATCAGCATTCCGATGGCGGCCTGGGCCGCGACGAACGCGCCGCGCGGAACCGTCAGTTCCACGAGCCCGCCCGCGGAGGCGGCGATCGCCACGACGATCGGCCCGATCAGCCAGGGAGCCGGCACGGCGAGCCGCTGGAGGAGAAGCGCCGCTACCGCCGCTGCTGCTAGCAGCGCGGTCCATTCCACGACCCTGCGGCTCGTCACGCCTCCAGGACCCGGCGCGCGGAGCTTGGGCTGCGCTTGCCTCAGCGATATCACTGTGATATCATGGCGACACCATGCGTGCCTTTCCGGCGCGCCTGGTCGACGATTTGTACGACGAGCTGAAACGACGGTCGGAGACCGAACGCAAGAGCATGAACGCGGTGCTGAACGAGTCGCTGGAGCGACACTTCCGCGGCCAGTCCGACGCGAAGGCCGCTTTGCTGCGCGCGCTCGCCGCGCTCGACGAAAGCGAGCGGAGCGGGACGTGATCGCGGCGTACAACTCTGGTTCGACCATGGCACGCACCCTCGAAACGCTCGAACCCGGCACCCCCGTCTATGCAGGCGCCACACGCGTCGGCGAGGTCCGCGCCGTCTATGCGGAAGGCGACGCGCGCGCGGCGGAGCTGCTCGTGGTGCAGTGGGACGCGCGCGGCGAGGAAGTCGTGATTCCGACCACCGAGGTGCTCAGCGTCGACGGCGCCGGCGTGCAACTGATGCGCCAGGAGTCCAACCAGTACAAGGATCTCGCGCCGTTCGACGCCGCGCGCTTTCCCACGATGAAGAAGCTCAAATGACCGCCAGCCCTCCGCCCAGCACGGGGCCCGCGCCCAGCGCGTCGAGCCCGGCGCAGACCGCCGCGAAGATGAAGTTCTCGATCGTCGTCCCGACGTACAATGAAGCCGGCGGTATCGAGCGGCTCGTCAAGACGCTGCACGACGTGTTCGAGAAGAACGATCTCGACGGCGAGATCGTGGTGGTCGACGACAATTCGCCCGACGGCACCGGCGCGATCGTCGAACGCCTGCAAAAAGAAGGCTATCCGGTGCGCTGCCTGCATCGTCCCGGCAAGATGGGGCTGTCCTCGGGCGTCATCGACGGCTGGAAGTTCGCGCGCCCGGACTCGGTCGCGGTCGGCGCGATGGACGCCGACTTCTCGCACGACGCGAACATCCTCCCGCGCATGGTGCGCGCGCTGCAGGACGGCGGCTACGGCCTCGCGATCGGCTCGCGCTACGTGCCCGGCGGCGGCATCGAGAACTGGCCGAAGCGCCGCAAGATCACCTCGCGCGTCGCCGTCGCGCTGGCGCAGCCGCTCACACCGGTCCGCGACATCACGTCCGGCTATTTCATCGTGAAGCGCGAAGCGCTCGACGGCGTGGAGCTCGATCCGATCGGCTTCAAGATCGGCCTGGAAGTGATCGCGAAAGCGCACTACGGCCGCGCGCTCGAGGTGCCGTACGTGTTCACCGACCGCGTCGCCGGCGAGTCGAAGCTCAACCAGGGCGAGATCTTCAACTACCTGCGGCAGCTGGGCCGCATCTACGGCGCGCGCCTGCGAGGGAAGAAGTAGCGCATGCCGATGCCGGAGTGGCTGCGGCTGCGGCGCGCGCAACCGGTGCCGGCGGAGGACGCCGCGCAGTGGACCAAGTGCCCCAAGTGCGGCACGATGATCTACCGGCCCGACCTCGCGGCGAACGCATGGGTGTGCAGCACGTGCCGGCACCACTTCCGGATGCACGCCTTCGACCGCATCTCGATGCTGGTCGACGCGGACTTCACCGAGGTCGGCGGAGATCTGCTGCCGGGCGACCCGCTTGGCTGGACTGACAAAGTTCCGTATCCGCAGAAGCTCGCGCGCGATCGTGAGAAGTCGAAGCTCACCGAAGGCGTCGTTTGCGGGTTCGCCTCGATCGGCGGCTACCCCGTCGCCCTGGGCGTCATGGACTTCAACTTTCGGGGCGGCACGATGGGAACGGTCGTCGGCGAGCGGATCGCGCTGCTGTTCGAGCGCGCGCGCGAGCGCAAGGTTCCGTGCGTCGTGTTCACCGCCAGCGGCGGCGCGCGCATGGAAGAAGGCATGCTGGCGCTGATGCAGATGGCGAAGACGACGCTCGCGGTGCGGCGCTTCCAGGACGACGGCGGCTATTATCTCAGCGTGCTGACCGATCCGACCACCGGCGGCGTGTCGGCGTCGTTCGCGTTCCAGGCCGACGTCATTCTCGCCGAAGCGCGCGCCGCGATCGGCTTCGCGGGCCGCCGCGTGATCGAGCAGACGATCCGCCAGAAGCTGCCCGACAACTTCCAGACCGCGGAGTTCTTGCTCGAGAAGGGCGCGATCGACATGGTCGTGGAGCGCCCCGAGCTCAAGAACCGGCTCGTGCGGCTGCTCGATTACGGCGTTGGGGCGCAGCGGCCCACGAACGGGCGCGCGAGCGTGCCGGCGCCGCCGCCCGCGGAGACGCGTTCGTGAACGTGATCGTCGAGCGCGAGAAGGGCTTGCTCGAGCTCGAGCAGCGCATCGACGAGCTCAAAGCTCACGCGGCGCAGCAGCCCGTCGACCTGAGCGCCGAGATTCGCGCGCTCGAGACGAA
>JAXDMB010000168.1:0-6177 GCA_034666325.1 Vulcanimicrobiota bacterium | reverse complement strand
CGATCTATCACTATGGAGACGTGCGAGCGCTCTCGGCATCGCCACAGCGACTGGCAGCAGACCTCGTGGATTTTCCGTCGTTTCTCAGGCACGGGCTGCTGGGCGTGCGTCTGCGAGGCGAGGGAGGAGCGATCACCGATGAGGTAGTTCGTATGCGCAGCGGAACGCTCGAGCCGCTCTGGAGTTCCCGTGAAACCGTGCCGGTCGGTTTCAGATACGACGGCGGCGCTGCCCCCGACGTCGTGACGATCAGGGATACCAATGGGACCGGGGGAGAAAGGCTCGTGCGAATCTCTGACGGTGCGGAGCTCTTCGTCGCGGATCCGTGTCCCGTGGCGGGCGCGAATCACGATCTGGTGCTGACGCTCTGCACGACGCAGACGCTGGTCGGAAACCGCTACTTGCAATACGCGCCGCCTACCGGTGGCCCGGCACGCTTCGGCGCTCATCGCGACGGCCATTGACGGCGCGATGTATCGAGGCACGTTTTCAGCCGCGTTTCGGCTTTCGCGCCGGTGATTTGTTCAGGGCCGCAGCCGCGCGTATGAGCGCTTTGAAGGCGTCCTGATCGAGCTCGTCGCCCTCATGGATATCGATCGCGCGCCTGGTGTTGCCCTCGAGGCTGGAGTTGAACAGGCCTGTCGGATCCGCTACCGATGCGCCCTTGGCGAACGTCAGCTTCACGACGGTCTTGTACGTCTCGCCGGTGCAGATGATACCGTCGTGTGACCAGACCGGAACGCCTCTCCACTTCCACTCCTCGACCACGTCAGGATCAGCCTGTTTGATGAGAGCGCGAACGTGCGCGAGCATCGCACCGCGCCAGTCGTTGAGCTCTTTGATCCTGCCGTCGATCAGTCGAGACGGCGATTCCGCCTCAGCGGTTGCGACCTTTTTCATACTGTTCGCACCTCATGCGGGTTCTGTTCCATGTTGCAATGTTAAAACGCTTCCGCCGCTTGCCCGCCGCATTTCGTCATGCTAAAATAGCACACGCGCTATTACGCGCACAATAGAAAGCGACTCGGCCGGTGCTGGAACACCGACCGAGTCCGTCACCCGATGGAGATTACCCACCGAATGACAGCAACTCGTTTCGACGCGCCCGCGTCGACATCCCGGTATGCGCGTTTTACGCTGCCGCCGTACGCACGCCGCGATGGCGTCGCCTTCAAGATCGTGCGCCTCATCTGGCTCACCGCGCGGTTCACGCGCCGCGAGCAGGTCACGATCGTAGACTACCGCCGCCGCTTCGGCGTGTCGGTGCGATCGTTCCACCGCGACATCGCGCTGCTGCGCCAAGCCGGCTTCTCAATCGACGCCGACTTGCAGGGCGGCTATCGCATGCTCAGCTTCGTCGCGGACGCCGACTGTGCGTAGCATCGACGCGACGGCTATGCTCACGGCGCTCCCGAGCACAGGGATGTGGAACGCCTACGTGCGCCGGATGATGGATCTGGATCACCGGCTCGTGCTGTGCTGGTGCGCGCATCTGGCGTTCGAGGACGTCCTGCGCATCGACCACGGCTCCATCCACGCCGCGTACAGCGATCCGCTGCGCAACATCGGCGACAAGCGCCTCGTATTCGGCGACGGGCGGCTTCCGCGCAAGGTCGTGCCGCGCCGGCTCGTGAGCATGACGCAGCAGCACATCGCCGAGCGCGCGGCCGTCGGCCACGTGGCGGCGCGGCACGACGAGCCCGTGTTCGTGGAGTCGCACGGCGAGCGGATCACTCGCGAAACGCTGTTCGACTCGATCCGCCGGGCGCTCGCGCTGGTGCGGCTGTCGGATGCGTTCCTGAGCGGCAAGGCGGACCCGCGATGAACGGCTGCGTGGAGCGCGCTCTCGAGCGCGGCGACGTCGTCCTGCGGCGCGGCGACGCCGGCTATCCCGAGCGGCTCGCGGCGACCGCCGACGCGCCGCCGGTGTTGTTCGTGCGCGGGAACGTCGAGGTGCTGGAGCTGCCGGCGATCGCAATCGTCGGGGCGCGAGACGCGTCCGACGCGGGGCGGGCTCGTGCTCGCAAGCTCGCGCGGCTCCTGGCGCAGCGCGGGATCGTCGTGGCGTCGGGCCTGGCACGCGGCATCGACACGGCGGCGCATCGCGGCGCGCTGGACGCGGGCGGGATCACGTTCGCCGTAATCGCCACGCCGCTGACGCGCTGCTATCCGAGCGAAAACGCGGAGCTGCAGCGCCGGATCGGGCAGGTGGGCGCCCTGGTATCGCAGTCCGCGCCGTCCTCGATGCCGTAGTGCAGCGCGGTTATGCCATGCTGGTGGCAGCATGCCGAGCTTAAATGGCGATCCCAGGCCACCGAAAGCGGCTGACACGGAGGATTCCTTTCAGTTCATGCCCTCGATCGAGCGACTTCCCCTGACGCGCGCCGGTAACGCCGTAGGCCGAGCCGTCAGCTTTGGTCAGCGCTACGCCGCAGACGTGTTACCGGTGCTAGCGGCAGTCGCACTCACGGCGATCGGCGACTGGTACACGATTCCGCAGAACGAACGGCATTGGGGCGGGCGCCTGGCGAACGTCCTCTTGCTGCTCGCAGGGGTGGCGGTAATCGGCTCAGCCATCGCCGTGTCGATTGCGTGGAGACGCGACCAACGCATGCAATCGCTGGAGGTTCGGAATCAAGACCACGTTCAGATGGTCATCGATCTGAAAGACCAGATCGAAACGCGGGACACCGACATAGCGGGTCTGGAAGAGCGTCTTGAGGCCGCGGAGAACGAGCGCGCCGAATTAGTTCGGAACTTCCTCGATGCGCAACTGGAGCTCATGGCGGCCGAGCTCGGCCACGAGAACAACGAGCGGATCAGCGTTTACGTCCATGACGGCGAGAAATTCGTCAGAGCATCTCGATTTGCGGAGTCGCCTGTCTATGGAGGCGAAGGCGGACGCACCATCTACCCGACCACTCAAGGCTGCATCGGCCAAGCGTGGCGCGACCGCTGCGCCGTCGTGACGCATCTTCCTGATTGGGCGACGAAACCTGACGAGTACCTCAAAGACAGCGAGCGACGGTGCGAACTTCCACCTGACATCGCAAGGCAGATACGGATGAAGTCACAGAGCTACTTTGCGCACCGCCTTCGCAACGAAGAGAGGCGGCCAGCAGGGGTGATCGTCTTTGAGAGCCTCTCGCCCCAGCTTCCGAAGCAGGACGAGCTAGGTCAATATGTTACTATATGTGAAAAGCGGCTAGAACGGCTCCTGAGCCGGTACCGTGAGGTGCTGGCCGCGAATCGCGAAGGAGGTCTCTAAGTTGTCGAAGTTGCGCGACGCGATCGCCTACATCTGTATGAATCTCCACTCCGACCGCGCGCTGTCGAAAGCGCGGTTGACGAAGCTGCTCTACCTAGCCGACTGGAAAAGCGCCGTTGATCATGGCGAGCCGATCAGCGACATCGAATGGGAGTTCAACCACTTCGGTCCGTATGTCCACGACGTCATCGACACGGTGCAGGCCGATCCCCACTTCCGTGTGGAGCATAAAAAGACGACGAGCGGGGACGCCGTTGACATCGTACGGTGCGTAGGCAGTCCCTCCGTCGACCAGCTCGATGAGGGCGATCGTTCCGCCTTGGACTTCGCCATCGCGAAGGCTCGAGACTTGCCGTACCCCGAGTTCAAACGGATGGTGTACGGAACGTTCCCGATCATCAGCCAGCCGCGCTACTCGAAACTTCGATTGGCTGACCTCGCCAGACGCTACAAGAGCGAGTTGAGCGCCGCGAGTCCGCAGCGGTACTAGCGGATTGGTAACAGAAGGGCGGCGCAAGACTGCCCTTCTGCCGTATATTTGTAGCGACGCGGGGACCGATCCGGCTTTCCTATAGTCCTCATCTACTGATCGCGCTCATCAACGTCATCGAACAGTGGGCTATGCGTAGTGCATGGATCGATCGTCCAGCCATCGACCGGCATTGCATCGTCCGAATCGTACACGGCGCTGGTTGCTATACAGGCCGCCGGGCAACCGTGGGCGGTCGGTTCAGGCAGCGCTCCTTCCTCAGTCGCAAAACAAGCCCAAACGACGTACGAAAGTCTCGTCAACCCCGGAAGAAAGGTCGTACTCCGTGATGTGGGCGCACCCAGCCTCCGTTCGATTTCCGCGAGTGCCCACGTAGGAGTTGCGTCAATTAGTGCCGCTTCGACAGCCGCTTGCACCTGGGGATATTCTCTGAGCTCTTCAGAACATTCCGCGACCAGGCACGTTAGGAGATCCGAAAGCGTCGTCTTCCGGTGGCGAGCTTCGGCAGCACGATCGGCGCAACGGATCACCTGCGAGGCCGGTATATTGAAAGCGCCGTCGGGTACCGCTTCTCCAACCGCCACGTTGGACTTGAGGATGGCCGCAATGAGGTCACCGGCGGTCGCGTCGAGCCTGTTCCGTCTCATCGCGTCACGAATCGCGTCGGCGATTGCCTGGTGAGCGCGGTGCGAACGCTTCATCGTGTGGCTCTGGGGTTAGGGATAACCTCGGCTCACCTGGATCTTCGTGTCGCAGCCGCGGCAGATCAGCCGAGTGTTCTCGTCCGTGTATCCTTTCATCGCCTCGTGCCGGTCCAGGACCGCGCCACGCTCCGGCAAAGGTGAGCGACACTCCTTGCACAGGCCGTCCTGCGCTTTGCGTTTGCGCGCTTTGAGCGCGCGGCGTTGCATCGGCTTGCTGCGCTCGTCGTAGGTCAGCTCCTTGGCAAGCTTGCGCCGTAGCGCCCAGTGGAACGCTGCATCATCACGCGCGAGCTCGACGAGCCGCGAGCGGACCTCGGTGAGCAACGGCGCGAAGACATCGCGAAGTTCGTCCGGGCTGAGATTGCGGTTCGGCATTCTCTCGCCGGGGCGGCTGTCGACCATCGCTCGCACGCGGCGCCCGAGCTCGAACCAGTGCGCGTTCGTCGTGCCGTGTGCGGTCGGATGCCGCTCTGCGACGAACACCGTGTCGCCGACAAGAACGGGCTCTCCGACGGCGAGGTCGTGCTCCGCGATCGCCCGCCAGTGGTCGATGTACGGGACACCGTTCACCGGATCGGTCCCGCCGCCGTAGAAGACGACGAACTGCGGCGGCGTCTCCTCGAGGTGACAGCGGAACGTCGCGATGCGCTCGGGGAGGTGCAGGAGCCGCAACGCTTCCTCATGTGAGACAGACCGCGCGGCGATCGCGGACAGCTCGAGTACTGCGGTGTCGCCGTCGGAACGTCCCCAGCGTTCGTCCTGATAGCGCCGAACCGCATCCTCGTCGTATGCCGGCGCGCCCTCGTACCGGAGCACCATCGCGATCAGCGGCCGCCACGTCGACTGCAGCGGCAGTCGTTCGCCGCCATGCCACATGCCCGGTTTCCGCGTCGCTGGGCAGTCGAGGTCGTGATCGCGGCAGTCGATGAGGTCCCCGCCGCCGAGCCGCAGCCAGGACGCGTACTGTTCGGGATCGTCCCCGCCGCCGGGCTCTTTGCCGATGAACCAGTACGGCGCGTCCCAGCGTCCGTATCCGAACCACGTTTGCGCGGCAAGCGCCTTCACGTCCATCCGTTGCACCCGATTCCAAGATATTGCTTCAGCGGTCGCTGTGCTCGGACGCTTCGCGCGGCGGCACGGGATGCCATGCGCATCCGCGTGCCGGACACGGCTCAACTCGCGTTTGACGCAGACGTGACGCCGTGGTATCTTGTCCGCGGGTGACGCTGCGGTAGCAGCTACAATCTCCCAAGTGTTCGTGGACGAGGCCCCCTCATGGCCGGCGAATCCACGGCCCGCGACGGGGCAGGGGCTCCGGATCGCTTCCCAGCCGAAAAGCTGGCTACAGCAAGGGCGCGATCGGATAAACAGGCATCGCGCCCTTCGCTTTTCTGGGCGTGGCATAGGGGTCGTATCCGATGTGATCGAGGCGGCCGTACCGCTTTGCGTCGGCCGTGCTGAATGCCGTGATACTGAAGCCGTTGATGAGCTTCGGCCCGCGCGGGTCGAGCGCAGCCGCGATGACGAGGTGAGTCGTTCCGCCGCTCGGACCCAAGTATGCGCCGAAATAGTGCACGCGGCTCTCCGACGCGTTGCTTGAGAACGGGCCGGTGTCGGCATGGATCCATGCTTCGAGCGGCTCCGCTATCGTCCGTTCAAACCATGCCGAATACGCTGCATGGTTGGCGTACCGGCCCAATTTCTTCAAGAGGAGT
>JAXDMB010000167.1:0-4418 GCA_034666325.1 Vulcanimicrobiota bacterium | reverse complement strand
GTCGTTCGCGTGCGAAATTCCGGCGCCGGACGCGGACGACCGCGGCCGCGCCGCCGCACTGCGGACGCTGGCCGAAGCGCGGCCGGACGTGCGCGGCGGCCACCGCCTGACGCCAGGCGCGCGCCGGACCACGATCGACCGCGAAGTACGTCTTCCCGGCGGCCGCCGCACGCGCGTCCGCATGCCGCGCCCGGCGATTACGGCGCTGATCCACGGCGAGGGCGCCGAGCTGGCCGCGCGCCGGGCCCGCGATCTCGCTCCGAATCTCACGGCGCGCGCTGCCGCCGACCCCGCCGCCGCGCTGCGCGCCGAGATGCGTATCCGCGGCGACCGCTACGTGCTGGTGGCGCACGCGGCGCGCGTCCCGGACGCGGCGGAACTCGACGACCTGGTCGACGCGCTGGAATCATCAACGTTCGTCGCGCTCGCCGCACCAAACGCCGCCGCGCTCAACGGCGACCGCGTTCTCATCGCGCTCGCACGCTTTCCGCAACACGTCGAAGCCGCCGGAACCACGATTGGTGACGCTCTCGCAAGCCTGAGCGCCGCGGCCGTAAAACTACGCCGCACGGTCCGCGCACCGGCATGCGCGCCCGCTCCATCGGATGCGCGCGTCGCTTCGCTCGCGCCGTCGCATGCGGTCGTTAGCACCTCGGTCATCGCCGCGACCTCGATTCGAACTGTGGCGGAAGTACGCAATGCGACGATCATCTTCGCGGCTGCGTCGCTGCCCGAAGTTTTGCGGCTCACGCTGACTGCCGTGGTCGAAGGTTCGCACAGCGGCGACGAGCTCGTTGCCGTTTGTGCTGCGAATGCCGCGACGACGCGGCGCATCGTTGCTTCCTATCCGCAGGTGCGGATCGAGGACGATGCCGTCGATCCGCTTCTCGCCGACGCGACGAACCGTGCGCTCGGGGCGGCGAACCGCGAGCTCGTCGTGTTCGTCGCCGACGACGCTCTGCTGCCGAGCGGCGCGCTCGACCGGTTGCGAGCCGCATTTGCGCGCATCCCCGCGCTCGGCGCCGCCTTTCCGGCTGTTCCCGGCGCGTCCGGCGGTGAGGGCGTGACCGATGTCGAGTACGCCGACATCGCGACGCTGCGCGCGCTGGCCGAGCACCGCGCGCTCGAACGGGCGCGCGACGCCGAGCCGATCGACATCGCCGTCTCGCCGGTGCTCGCCGTCGCGCGCGAAGCGCTGCAAGCCGTCGGCGGGATCGATCCGGCGCACGGACCGACGCGCCGCGGCATCGCGGACCTCGTGCTGCGCCTGCGTGCCGCGGGGTACGCCGTGGTGCGCTGCGACGACGCGCTGGTTCACCGGTTCGATCCGGCGCTTTCGCACAACCCGGCCGCCGCCGCGGATCTCCAGCAGCCGGTTCCCGCTCCCGAGCCGGCCGCGATCGCGCGCGGCTTCGATCCCGCGCGCCGCGTCCCGTTCGTCCGCGCCGCGCGGGCCGATTCCACAACTGCTCTGAGCCCGGCCGGCGGCGCACCGTCGCATGCGATCGCCGTGCCCATCAGTGGTCCGGCGGAGCTGGAGCGCGCGGCCGTCTTTCTCGCCGCCGCCGTGCGGGCGTTCGACGCGGCGTCACCGGTGCGCGTGCACCTGCTCCTCGACGGAACCGTCGCGCCGGCCGCCGCGGTCGCGCGCGTGCGGCCCGTTCTCGCCGCGAGCGGCAAGGCGATGGACGACACTTTGGCGGTGCGAATCGAGCGCGTCGCCGATCTCGCCGCCTGGCGCGCGGGCATCGAGCCCGGGGTTCGCGTGGTCGTCGCCGCCGGACACGAGCGTGATGCGCTGGGCGCGCACGGCCGTGTGACGCCAAGCGATCTTGCCCAATTGCTGGAGCCGGTCGCCCGATGAGGACGCACCGCGCGCACGAGATCATCGCGCCGTGGAGTACCGGGGCGCCGGTGCTCGACCCCGCCCGGCTCGGAGCAGTGCGGATCGAGCCCGTCATGCGCCAGCGCCGCGCGGTGCTCGCGCTCGACCTGTATCTCGCCGGCGCGACGGGCTGTACCGTGATCCCGCTCGTTCTGGCGGAGCCGTCCGCGATCGTCGAGCGCGACCGCGATCCGCTGGTGTTCCCGCACGGCACGCCCGGCGGCGACGCGTTCGCCGCCGCGCTCGCGGAGCGCATCCTGCCGCACCTCGAAGCGCTGATCCTCAGCGGCGTGCAGATCGTCGAGCACGTGCTGCATCTCGCGCCGGCGCCGGCGTTCGACGCCGCGCGCGCGGCCGGGTGCTTCGGCGCCGCGCCGTTGCGCGACACGCTGAGCCGGCTCGCGCCGTACCGCTACGCGCGGCGTTTCACGCGGACGCGCACGGTCCGCATCGACGCGCCGGACGCGATCGGCGGCTGGGCGCTGCTGCGCGACTCCGGAACCGTCGGGGTCGCGGCCGCCCGCCGCATCCCGGCGGAGCTCGCCTGGTACGGCGAAGCGCCGTTAGCCGGCGAGCGCGCCGACGTCGCGATCGTCGCCGCAGACGCGGACGCGACCGCCTGCGACGCCCCCTGCGTGATCCGGCTCGACGTGAATCCCGCCGCCGATTCGTCTGCGATCCGGCTCGACGGAGATGCCGGCCGTTCGACCGCCGGCCGGACCGGGAGCCATCAGCTCATTGTTGAGGTGATCGATCCGCTGCCGGTCGATGGCGGTATCGTCTTCGATCCGGCCGCAGGGCCCGCTCGGCGGTGGTTTGCCGTGGAGCGTGCGCCTGCGCCGCTGCTACGCGCCGTGCCCGATCTCAGTTACGCCGCCGCGGGCGGTTCGACCGGGCGGATCGTGGTGATCCTGGGCCGTGCTGATGCGCTGCTGCGGCCGTCGGCGGATACCGACGAGGCCCGCGCGCTCGCCGCTGCGCTTGCCGCGGAAGGTTTCGACGCCGTCGTCGCCGCGTCGCCCGACGAGCTCGGCGGCGCGGATCTGATCCATCTGGTCGGCACGCGCGACGGCCGCCGCGCCCGCGCGGTGGTGGAGTCGGCGCGCCGCGCCGGCGTGCCGGTCGCCGTGCACGCGCACGACGAGGACGCCGCGAGCGGGGGCTGGTGGGGCGCGGAGGTCGCGCGGTACTGCTTCGAGTACGGCGACGACGAGCGCGACGTCCGAAGCTATCTCGCGATGCTGGCGCGCCGGGCCGTCGCGGTCGGCGCCGCGCGCGCGGACGTGCCCTACGCGCCGGCCGAGGCCGCCGTGGACGACGTGAGCGCGGCGCTGCGCGACGCGTCGGTGGTGTTCGCGGCGACCGAAGAAGAAGCGGCCGCGATCCGGGCGCGCACGGGCCGCCGCGGTCCGATCGCCGTCGTGCCGCCGCTGGCGCCCGTTGCCGCGCCGGACGCGATCGGGGCGCTTACCGGCGCGGACCGTTTCGCGCTCGTCCACGCTCCGATCGGCCCGGTCGCCAATCAGCTTCTGGTGGCGCACTGCGCCGCGGGCGCCGCGATCCCGCTCGTGCTGGCGGGTCCCGTCGCGGACGCCTCCTATCTCGAACGCGTCCGCGAGTTCGGCGGTCCGGCACTCGTCGTGCGGCCCGGCGAGCCGTCCGCGGGCGTCGCCGCGGCGCTGCGCTCGGCCGCGGCGGTCGTGGTCGACGCCGCCTGGGTGGGTGACGGCGGCGCGCGGCTCGCCGCGTCGGCGCTGGCGGGCGCGCGCCTCGCCGTGGCCGCCCGCAGGCGCTTCACCGTTACCGGCGTGGAGCCGCGCCGTTTCGATCCCGCCGACGCGCATGCGCTCACGCGCGCCCTGGGCGAAGCATGGGACGACGCGCTGCGCACGCCGGGGCGGACGCCCTTGGATACCGCGGCGGCGCTCGCGCCCGGCACGGTGATTCGCTCGATCGTGCGCGGGTACGCGGCGATAGCGACGGCGGCCCAGCGTGTGTCCTGACGTGCAGGCGGACGGCCTAAACCGGCGTCGCCGCGCGTCCGATAGTTTGACGAGGAGGACTCGATGAACATGGACGTTCAGGCGATCGATCAGGCTCAGGCGACGGGACAAGCCGCAGCCGCCGCACCGGCCGGGCTCGCGGCATTTCCGACCCCGCCCGACGCGGGCCAGAAGCCGCAGCACCTGGCGGACGAGACGCTGCACGCCGCGCTCTCGCAGCTCGTGGGAGGCGGCTCGCACGTCTCCGTGCAGTTCAAGGTGGTCGGGCAGAACGACATCGTGACCGTGTTCAAGAATTCGGAGACGGGCGAAGTGATCACGCAGTTTCCGTCCGAGGCGATGGTGCTGATCGCGCAGTTCTTCAACAAGCTGGCCGGCGCGGTCGTCGACCGGACGGCCTGAGGTGAGCGGAATCAGCTCGACGTCGAGCGCGACGTCCACCGCGGCCACGGCGCCCGGCACCAATCCGCCGCCGATCTCGTTTCCGGGCATCGCTTCGGGGATCGATTACAACACGATCATCCAGAAGT
>JAXDMB010000166.1:0-4467 GCA_034666325.1 Vulcanimicrobiota bacterium | reverse complement strand
GGCGTTCGTTGCGTCCGGCGTCGCCGTGCCGGCGCCCGCCGCTCCGCCCGCCGCGCGCGCGGCCGCCCCCAAGCGCATCCAGGTGATCGCGCACGACGAGGCCGTCCGCGACGTGCTCCTGCGCGTCGGCGACCTCGGCCATCTCAGCGTCGTCGTCGCGGACGACGTGCGCGGCAACGTGAACCTGACGCTGCACGACGTCACGCCGGACGAGGCGGTGCGCGCGATCTGCTCGCAACTGCGCCTGCGCTGCGCGCGCGACGGGCGCACCGTGGCCGTGTCCACCGAGTCGTCGGTCGTCGTTCCGCTCGCGATCGTTCCCGCCGCGCGCGCCGCGCACGTGGTCCGTTCGCTCTACCCGCGCTTGGGCGTCAGCACCGACCCCGCCACCAATGCGATCGTGCTGGCGGGATCCCCCGGCGACATCGCGGGCGCGCGCGGCATCATCCAAAGCCTCGACGTCCGCGACGCCAGCAAGCCGACGACCGAAGCCGTCGTGCTGCGATCGCAGTCGGCGCCGGTCGTCGCCGACCGGCTGCGCTCGTTGTTTCCGGGCGCGAAGATCACGATCGTCTCGCGGACCACGATGCTCGTCAGCGCGGTGGGCTCCGACCTCACGCAGATCAAGGCGCTGGTGGCGAACATCGACGCGGCGACGCCCGCGCCGTCGACTCCGCCGGTCTCGAGCGACGCCGTCAAGGTGATGCAACGCCGCCCGCAGGACGTCGCGCGCGCGGTCAACGCGCAGATCCCGCGCGTGCGCGCGGCCGTGTCCGGCTCGACGATCGCGCTGAGCGGCTCGCCCGAGGACGTCAACCGCGCCAAGGTGCTGATCGCACAGCTGGACGTCCCGGCGTACGGCGCGCGGTACGTGCAGATCTACCGCATCAAGAACGTCGACGCGAACTCCGTCGCGGAGCTGATCCGCCGCTCGTTCCCCGACGCCGCCGTCACCGTGGACCAGAGCCTCAACGCGCTTTCCGTGAGCGCGACGGCGGGCGATCACCAGCGCATCTCGGACGGGATCGCGCGGATCGACGGCACCGGCAGCGCTGCGGGCTCCACCGGCGAGCCGGGCAACGTCTCGGTGGGACCGGGCGCCGCGTCCTCGCACGAGGTCATCCAACTGCAGTCGATCGTGCCGAGCTCCGGTTACGGAACGTCGACCACAGCGCAAGACATCGCGACCGCGGTGCAGCAGGCGCTGCAAGCGTCCGCTCCCGACTTGCACGTCACCGTTCCCAACGGCACGCAGCAGCTCATCCTCACCGGCAGCCCGCAAACCGTTCGCGCGGCGAAAGAGCTCATCGCCGAGCTCGACATCGTGCCGCAATCGGTGGTGCTCGACACGGAGATTCTCGAGCTCGACGAGAGCAGCGCGCGCAATCTGGGGCTGCAACTGCTCACGACGTCGGTGAACACGACGTTCAGCGAAGTGCTTCCGACGCCGAACCCGTTCACCGGCGTGCCGGGCCGGCTCACGAACCTCTCGGCGCTCACGCGCACGGGCCTCAGCTTCCAGGTCGGGCTCAACCTGCTGATCCAGAACGGCAAAGCGCGCGTGCTCGCCGACCCGCGCATCACCACCATGTCGGGCCGGACCGCGACGATCCGCGCCGGCGACTCGATCAGCATTCTGACCACCGTGGGCGGCGGCAGCGGCACGGTGGCGACGTCGCAGCTGCAGACCTTCCAAACCGGCGTGACGCTCGACATCACGCCGATCATCACGAAGAACGGCGAGATCAGCGTCGCGCTGCACCCGGTGGTGAACTCGCTGTCCGGTTTCCTCAACGGCGTGCCGCAGATCGCGACGCGCGACACGCAGACGTCCGTGCACCTGCACGACAACGAGACGCTCGTGATCGGCGGGCTCATCCAGGAGAGCACGCAGAACCAGGTCACAAAAGTGCCGTTGCTCGGCGACATCCCGCTGATCGGAAAGATCTTCCGCAACTCGAACACGACGAGCACGCGCAACGAGCTGATCATCGTCGTGACGCCGCACCTGCTGTCGGGCAACGCGACGACCACCGTGCCCAGCGCCGCGCAGCCGCCCGGGATGACGATCCCGAGCGCGCGCCCGCTTCCGACGCTCCCGCCGAGCGCGGCGTTCCCGAAGACCTCGCCGCCCACCGCGGCGCCGGAAGGTGCGCGACAGCCGCGCGGGTCGCAGCGCACGCCGGCGCCGGGCGCTTCCGGCGCGCCGGCCGGGACGCCGCCGGCAGGACCGGGAACGCCCGCGCCGCTGGCGACGCCGAGCGCGTTCGCGCAGGCGAACGTGTACATCTTCGGCTCGCCGCCGCCGAGCACGTACGCGGGACCGGGCGACGCGCCGCAAATCTTCTACGCGATGCTGTCGCCCACGCTGCTCACGCCGAACACCACCGTGCGCGTCAACGCGATCACGACCACCAACGTACAGAAGCTCACCATCGGAACGTCGTCCACGATGATCGGGCTGTCACCGGTCGGTTCGGGAAAGTGGCAAGGCGTGTTCTCCGCGAACACGCTCAACCTGCCGCCGACGGCGACGACGCTGCAGTTGTCGCTGATCGCGTCGCGCAGCGACGGCCAGAGCGCCACGGTCCAGCTTCCGGTGTCGCTGACCCGCCAAGGCCAGGAACAGCAGCTCTAGCTCGGACCCCGGGCTGCTGTTACGCGCTCGCCCCGTGGCAGCGCTTGTACTTCTTGCCGCTGCCGCACGGGCACACGTCGTTGCGCCCCACTTTGTCGGCCGCGGCCTGCTTCGGCTTGGGCGGCTGGTCGCCGCGGTTCGTGTGCAGGTTCGACGCTTCGTATTTCGGCGCGGGTCCCAGCAGGCGTTCCGCCGTCGCGGCATCCATGCGCGGCGCGGCAGGCGGCTCGGCGGGCTGCGGCGCGAGCTGCCCGGTAGGCAGCGGCGCGAACTGCGGCGCGCCGTTGGCGGCGCCGTTGCCGTTGGCGTGCGGCGGCTGCGCGACGAACTCGCCGAGCTGCTCGTCGGGCGGCGCGGTCTCGATGCGCACCGTGAACACCGCCTTGATCGCTTCGTCGGCGATGTTGTTCTTGAGATCCTCGAAGATCTCGTACGCTTCTTTTTCGTACTCGACGCGCGGGTCTTTCTGCCCGTAGCCGCGCAGCCCGATCCCGCTCTTGAGCGCGTCCATGATGTAGAGATGGTCCACCCACAGGCGGTCGATGATCGGCAGCATGATGTACTGCGACTCCACCATGCGCAGCACGTCGGCGCCGACCTCGGCTTCTTTCTCCTCGTACGCCGCGAGCGCGTGGTTGAACAGCAGCTCTTTCATCCCGTCGCGGTCGAGCTTCTCGAGATCGGCGACGGTCACGTCTTCCTTGATCGGAAACAGCTGCTCGACTTCGTCGAGAATGGCGCCTAGGTTCCACTCCGACGGATGCTCTTCTTCGGGAGCGCCGGTATCGACGGCGTAGCCCGTCTTGCGGCGCAGCACGTCGACGAAGTAGTCGCGCAGCGGCTGGCCTTCGAGCACCTTGCGGCGCTCGCCGTAGATGATCTCGCGCTGCTTGTTCATGACGTCGTCGTACTCGAGAACCGACTTGCGGATCTCGTAGTTGTGATTCTCGACCTTCGACTGGGCGTTCTCGATCGAGCGCGACAGAATGCCCGCTTCGATCGGCGTCTCGTCGGTGAACTTGACGAAGTCCATCATCTTCTGCAGCCGCTCTTGGCCGAACAGCCGCATCAGCTCGTCCTCGAGCGCGATGTAGAAGCGCGTCGTGCCGGGATCGCCCTGGCGTCCCGCGCGCCCGCGCAGCTGGTTGTCGATGCGGCGCGACTCGTGCCGCTCGGTGCCGATGATGTGCAACCCGCCGGCTTGGGGAACGCCCTCGCCGAGCTTGATGTCGACGCCGCGGCCCGCCATGTTGGTCGCGATCGTCACCGTGCCGGGAATGCCGGCGTCCTTGATGATCTGCGCTTCTTGCTCGTGGTACTTCGCGTTGAGCACGTTGCACTCGATGCCCTTGCGGCGCAGCATCATCGCGAGCCGCTCGGATTTCTCGATGGAGCGCGTGCCGACGAGCACGGGCCGGCCCTTCTGGTGCTCCGCGATGATGTCGTCGATCACCGCGTTGAACTTCGCCTCTTCGCTGCGGTAGACGATGTCCGCCTGATCCTTGCGGCTGACGGGCATGTTGGTGGGCAGCACGATGACGTTGAGGCCGTAGATCTCGCGGAACTCGCGCTCTTCCGTCTTCGCCGTACCGGTCATGCCCGCGAGCTTGTCGTACAGCCGGAAGTAGTTCTGGAACGTGATCGTCGCGAGCGTCTGGTCCTCGCTGCGAACCGTCAGGCCTTCTTTGGCTTCGATCGCCTGGTGGATGCCGTCGGAATAGCGGCGGCCGTACATCAGGCGGCCCGTGAACTCGTCGACGATGACGATCTCGCCGTCCTTGACGATGTACTGCTGGTCCTTGTGGAACAGATTCCACGCTTTGAGGCCG
>JAXDMB010000165.1:0-5263 GCA_034666325.1 Vulcanimicrobiota bacterium | reverse complement strand
CACGCGATCGCTCAGCGGCACGAGCGCGCGGTTCATCGCCGCGAACGTCCCGTTCGCGTAGCCGTACTCGATCCAGCCGCGCGGCAGCGGCGCGGACGCCGCGATCCACGCGAGCACGAGTGCCAGCGCGTCGAGCGCGAGCGCGAGCTTCATGCGAACAGCAGCGTCTCGAACGTGCCGACGTTCGTGAAGCCGATGCGTTCGTACAGGCCGATCGCGGGAGCGTTGAAGTCGTTCACGTACAGCGAGAGCGTTTTCTCCGTTGCGAAGAGCCGGCGTGCGATCGCGGCGAGCGCGAGCGCCGCGTAGCCTTTGCCGCGTTGCTCGGGCGGCGTCCAGACGCCTTGCAGCTGCGCCGTCGCCTCGGTGCGCGGTCCGACGTTGAGCTGAAAACGCAGCGTGCCGTCGACGACCCACACCCACCACAGCCCCTGCGCGATCGCGCGCCGCACCGCGCCCGTGAAGGCGGCGCGGTTCGCGCGCGGGTCGTAGCCCAGCTCGCCCAGGATCATCCGCCCGCTGTGGTCGGCCACGAGCTCGGCTTCGTTCTCGTTCGCGCGCCGCACGGCGACGTCGCGGCCCGGGCTCCTGAGCTTATCCGGGTCGAGCGCGTACAGCGGCTGCGCCTCGCGCACGATCGCCGGCTGCGCGTGCCAGGTGCGCACGCGGTTCCACAGCCCGTCGACGGCGTGCTTGGGGCCCACGAAGCTGCGCAGCCCGCGGTGCTTGCGCGTCTCGACCGCGAACGCGTCGATCGCGCTGTCGTCTTCCGCCGCCACGACGAGCTGCGCGCCGTAGTGGATCAGCCCGTTCACGCGACCGCGCACGTCGCGGCTGAGCACGAGCGCGTCGGGCGCGCCGGGGCCGTGGCCGCCCTCGAGCACCCATTGCAGGTAGACGTTCTCGTACGGGCGGCGCGCGGCGTAGCGAATCGCGTCGCGGCGGGTCGCGCGGGTGACGGGCTCGAGCAGGGGCGGTCGTTTCTAGGTCAGCGGGCGAACGAAGGTGGGCGTGGTCGTGGGAGCTTTGCTCCCGCCCTCCGGTTCGACGCTGACCGCCACGGCTCCGACCCGCGTCGCGTCGACCGGCAATGCCACGACGGCGACCCCGTCCGCGTTCGGCGTGAACGTGACGCTGGGGGCGACCTGCTTCGAGCCCTTCGGCGCGACCCAGGCTTGGTAGACGCGCCCTTTCGGCAGCGCCGGCAGCTTCGAGAAGGCGAAGTAGATGTGGTCGCGGCGTACGATCACGGTCCCGGCGGCGACGTCGTAGCGCTTGGCGTCCCGGGCTAGCAGGTCCGTGAGCGTGTGCCGGTCCTGGCGCGCGTTGCGGTCGTTCTGCGCGAGCTGGGTCTGCAGCGCGGCGGCGCGGCGCTGCGCGGATGCCAGATCGCCGCGCACGCCGATATCCTGGGCTACGGTCACGACCGAGAACACGATCGCGGCCGCGGCGGCGAGCCCGGTGCCCCACATCCAGGCCGGGTACGCCGGGCCGGTGCGGCGCCGGGCCACGGAGCCTGCCGCCGCGTCCGCGCGAACGCGCGCCATGAGGCGTTCCTTCATCCGCGCGGAGCGCACCGAGTCGACCGGCTCTTCGGCGGTGTGCGCGAGCGAGTCGGCTGCGGCGCGCAGATCGAGGTACTCGCGCAGCGCGTCCGCGTCGTTGGCGATGAACGCGGCGACGAGCGCGGCGTCCTCGCGCGGCAGCACGCCCAGCGCGTACAGCGCGACCGATTCCATCATCTCCTCGCGGTCCGCGTTCGCGTTCATCGCGACACCCGCTCGCCCAGCGACTCGCGCATGCGTTTGAGGCCGCTGCGAATGCGTGTCTTCACGGTGCCGAGCGGCGTGTCGGTGCGCCGCGCGAGCTCCTGGTGCGTCGCGCCGCCGAAGAAGCCCATCTCGATCAGGCCGCGCTGCTCGGGCGGCAGCTTCGCGAGCGCGTCGCGCACGCGCTGCGCGTCCAGACGCGAGAACACGTCGTCGTCGAGCGCGCCTTCCAGCGGCAGGTCGGCGGGAATCTCGCTCTCGGGGTGCACGGCTTTCGAGCGCAGCGTGTCGAGCGCGCGGTTGCGCGCGACGCGCGACACCCACGCGACGAACGAGCCGCCGCGAAACGCGTCGGGCGTCGTCCAAATCTTCAAGAACACGTTCTGCGTCAAGTCTTCGGCCATCGACGGATCGCCCAGCATGCGCAAGCCGATGCCGAACACGAGCCGGTGGTAGCCGTCGTAGAGCGCTTCGAATGCGCCTACGTCGCGCGCGACGACTCGCTCCATCAGGCGGACCCCGGGATCCATCGGGCGGGCCTTCGCGTCGTCAATGCCGTCACCCCTGGGGTAACGTCACGCGGCGGCGGACGGATGGGCCGCGCGGTCGAACGGGCCGTGATGCGGGACACGGCGGCCGACCTCGGGGACCTTCGCGACCGGCTGCGCGCCGCACGCAGCGTTACCGTGCTGACGGGCTCGGGAATCTCGGCCGAAAGCGGGCTGCCGACGTTTCGCGGTATCGGCGGCTTGTGGCGCACGCACCGCGTCGAGGAGCTCGCGTCGCCGCAGGGGTTCGCGCGCGATCCGCGGCTGGTGTGGACGTGGTACAACGAGCGGCGCACCGCGCACAAAGACGTCGAGCCGTCGCCGGCGCACGTCGCGCTCGCGCGGATCGAGGAGCGTATCTCCGACTTCACGCTCGCGACGCAGAACGTCGACTCGCTGCACGTGCGCGCGGGCTCGCGCAACGTGCTCGAGCTGCACGGCAAGCTGCGCGAGGCGAAGTGCACGCGCTGCGACGCGCGCCGCCCGTTCGACGATGCGTTCGATATCGACGCGCTCGAGCACGGCTGCGGCGGCATGTGGCGGCCGGACATCGTGTGGTTCGGCGAAGCGCTGCCGCAGGACGTGCTGGAAGCCGCGTTCGCCGCGGCGCGGCGCGCGGATTTGATGCTGGTCGTCGGAACGTCGGGGATCGTGCAGCCCGCGGCGTCGCTCGCGACGAAACGCGTCACGCAGGCGTACGTGGTGGAGATCAATCCGGAAGAGACCGCGCTCACGCCGCAGGTCGACCGCTCCATTCGCTCGCGCGCGTCGGACGTGCTGCCGCAGCTCGCGACGTGAACGAGGTCGAACACGGCGTCGGCGCGTTCGTCGCGCTGCTCGGCGCGGCGGTGCTCGTCGCGATCCTCGCCGAGCGCGTGCGCGTTCCGGCCGCCGTCGCGCTCGTCGCGATCGGCGCGGCCGTTCCGGTGAAGCCGCCGTTCGCGTTCGGCGATACGCTGCTGTTCGTGTTCTTGCCGCCGCTGATCTTCGAAGCGGCGTGGAATCTCGATCTGGACTCGCTGCGGCGCACGGCCTGGCGCATCGCGCTGCTCGCCGTGCCGGGGACGCTCGCGACGGCGGGGATCGTCGCGGGCGCGCTGATGCTGGTGCACGCGATGCCGCTCGGCGCGGCGCTGCTGTTCGGGTCGATCGTCGCGGCGACGGATCCCGTCGCTGTCGTGGCCGCGTTTCGCCGTGTGACGGTGCCCGCGGACCTTCGCACGTTGGTCGAAGGCGAGTCGCTCAGCAACGACGGTGTCGCGCTGGTGCTGTTCGCGTTCGCCGTCGCGGTCGCGAGCGGCGCGCCCGCGCCGATCGGTATGGACGCGCTGCTCGGCGTTCTGGAGGTTGCCGGCGGCGTCGCGATCGGTGCGGTGCTCGGGCTCGTGTGCGCGGCGGTTCTGCACGCGACCGACGCGTCGGAGTACGAGGTCACGGTGACGATCGTGCTGGCGTACGTCGCCTATCTCGCCGCCACGGCGCTGCACTGTTCGGGCATCTTCGCGACCGCCGCCGGCGCGATCGCGCTGCGCGCGGCAGTGGTGCGGCTGCCGCGCGCGATCAGCAACGCCGAGGACGTCGATCGCGCGTGGAGCGCGCTGGCGTTCATGGCGAACGCGGTCGTCTTCATCGCGACGGGCCTCGTGATCCGCCCCGACCGCATCGTGCACGAGCCGGTGCTCGTGATCGTGGCTGTCGTCGCCGTGACGCTCGCGCGCGCCGCGCTCGCGCTTCTCGCCGTGCGCGACCGCCCGGGGCGCATCACCGTGTTCTTGGCCGGCATGCGCGGCGCGTTGCCGCTTGCGCTCGCGTTGTCGCTGCCCGAAACGCTGCCGATGCGGCCGCAGATCATCGACGCGACGTTCGCGGTGGTGCTCGTGACGATCGTCGTGCAGGGCGCGCCGCTGGAGATCATCCTGAAGCGGCTTTACGGACCGGCCGCGACTGCCGCGGACGCCGCGGTCAGCCCATCGGGAGTCCGAGGTTGAACGTCCCGGAATAACCGCGGCCCGACGGTGCGAGCGACACGATCATCGCGCGGTCGAACAGGCCGTCGCGCGTGTTCGTCGTGTCGCGGTTTCCGCGCCCGGCATACGGCGCGCGCGCGTACACCGCGTTCGCGACGGCTTCGTCGAAATAGAGCTGCGACGTGAACGCGTGCGCAACGGCGCCCGTGGGCGAGAACGTGCGCACCTTGACGTGGATGTGCGGCGTGCGGCCCGGATACCAGCCGGGAAAGATCGTGGTGAACGCGGCGCCGCCGTCACCGCCGGTGACTTGATAGCCGCGCAGGAAGCGCTGTCCGACCGTCTTGAGCGGCGCGACGTCCGAGTAGATTCCCGTCGCGTCGGTGTGCCAGAGGTCGACGTGCGCACCCGACAGCGGCGCGCAGGCGCTCCCGTTCAGCGCGTGCACCCGAAAGGTGAGCTTCAGCGGCACGCCGAGCTTCACGCCCGGGTCGCTCGTGCCGGTGGTGAGATCCGAGCGGTTGAGGCGCTCGTCCACGAAGAATGGGCCTTCCTCGATCGCCGGCGACAGCACGCAGTCGAGGGTCTGCGCCGCGGTCGCCTGCAGGGCCGGAGCGCCGGCCGCCGCGCCGGGACGGGCCGCGAGCGCCGCGCCGAGCGCGCCCAGCATGCCGAGCGCGCCGCGCCGGTTCAGGCGAGCGTGGTTGAGCCGATCGTCGTCCATGCACCGATCATAGCCTGTTTTCTTTGCAGTTGCTGGGAAGAAGCTCCAGAATCGTCCCAGCAATGACGGCCACGATGAACGGCATGGAATCGAGCGCTGAACGGGTCGCGGTCATCGACGACGAGGCGTCCATCCGCGAGATGCTGGAGGTGGGCCTCGGTCAGGAAGGCTTCGCGGTGCGCAGCGCGGTCGACGGCGCGGACGGCCTCGCGCTGGTGCGCGACTGGAAGCCGCAGTGCATCGTGCTCGACGTGA
>JAXDMB010000164.1:0-9038 GCA_034666325.1 Vulcanimicrobiota bacterium | reverse complement strand
TGAGATTCGCCGCGCTCGCACCGGCGCTCGCGAAACAGAACATCGCCGACCAGCACCGGGCGATCGACGTCGCGGTGAGGCTGCCGCCCAGGAACAGCACCGTCGTGACGATCAGCAGAAGGCCGCTCACGATGTAGCAGCCGGAGATCATGATCTTGCGCCCCACGACGTCGAAGAAGTGCCCGAGGATGAGCGCGCCGAGGAAGTTGCCGATCGCGAACGGGATGATGTAGAACCCGACGTCACCCGGCGCCACCTTGAAGAACGTCGTCAGCGTGAGGCCCTGCGTGAAGAACACCGCGTTGTAGAGAAACGCCTGCGTTATCATCAGCGTCATCACGAGCACCGTGCGCTGCGGATACGTCTTCACCATCGTGACGACCGTGTCGAGCATCCCGTGCTTCTTGGACGAGTCGAACGTGATCTGCTTGTGCGGCGCGCGCGGCAGCGCTTCGCCCGTCTCCTTGCGCACCTCCGCTTCGATGTCACCGACGATGCGCTCCGCTTCGTCGTGCCGCCCGTGCGTGAGCAGCCAGCGCGGGCTCTCCGGAATGCCGCGCCGGATCGCGAGCACCGCGATCGCGAGAAACGCGCCCAGCCCGAACGCCAGACGCCATCCGAGCGACGGCGAGATGAAGCGGCCGTCGAGCAGCGGCACCGACACGAGCGAACCGATCAGCGTGCCGATCCACCACGAGCCGTTGATCGCGATGTCCGCGACGCCGCGCCGCGCGGACGGGATCAGCTCGTCGATCGCGGAGTTCACCGCGCTGTACTCGCCGCCGATCCCCGCGCCGGCCAGCATGCGGAAGATCGCGAAGCTCCAGAAGTCCCACGCGAACGCGGTGAGCAGCGTGCTCACGAGATACCACGTCAGCGTGACGAGGAAGAGCTTCTTGCGCCCGAGCTTGTCGGTGAGGTATCCGAAGATGAGCGCGCCCGCGCACGCGCCGACGAGATAGAAGCTGCCCGCGGCCGTGGCCTGCTCGGGCGTGAGCCCCAAACCGTTTTCCGACGTCAGCGTCGGGCCGATCGTGCCGACGATCGTCACCTCGAGCCCGTCGAGAATCCACGTGATCCCGAGTCCGATGACGACGATCCAATGCCACTTCGCCCACGGCAAGCGGTCGAGGCGAAAGGGAATGTCGGTGCTGATATGCGCGGCGTTGGCGGCCAACGGTCCTCCGAGCGGCGAGCGGGCGACCTATGAGGTACCCGAGGGGGCGCGGTGAGAAACCGCGCGCGCGGCGAGGGTGTTTCGCACGGCGTCCGAACGAGCAAGCGTCTACCGTGCCGGGGGATGCACCTGAAGATGAAAACGAACACCGTACCGCCGATCGACGTACCGCTCAACCGCGGTCACGACGACGGCGTCCAGCTCGACGTCGCGATCGTCGGCGCGGGCGCATCGGGACTGTACGCCGGCTGGCGTCTTCTCCGCGACGGCGGCGCGAAGAAGGTCCACATCTTCGAGATGCGCGACCGGATCGCGGGGCGTTTGTGGTCGGTGATCCTGCCCGGGATGACCATTCCGGCGGAGCTCGGCGGGATGCGTTATCTCGACCAGCACGAGATCGTCGCGTCGCTCATCAAGGACGTATTCAAGCACGAGCTGACGTCGGTCGAGTTCTCGATGGGCGATCCGGCGACGCACTTCTTCTATCTGCGGCGGCAGCGCTTTCGCGCGAACGCGTGGACCGTCGCGCAGCAGAAGGGCGAGAAGCTCGCGGTGCGCTATTGGCTCGACGACGACGACCAAGGATTCAGCGGCGACCAGCTCTTCAACAAGGTCGTCTACGACGTGCTGATGGCCGACCCGTGGTTCGCGCAGAGCCCGCTGGCGCGGAAAGTCACGCACAAGCCGCCGTACGACTACACGTTCGAGCTCACCGCGCAGGACTGGAACGTCGTCAAACCGCGGCTGCGGTATCATTTTCCGGAGTCGCCGTACCACGGCAAGCTCGTGAACGACCTCGGTTTCTGGAACTTGCTGACGGACCAGGTGAATCAGGACGGCTACAACTTCCTCGCGGATGTCGGCGGCTACTACTCCAACACGCTCAACTGGAACGCGGCCGAAGCGTTCCCGTACATGGTTGGCGACTTCTCGAACGCGGACACGACGTACAAGACGATCGAAGGCGGGTACGACCGCCTCTTGTACGCGGTCGGCAAAGCGTTCACCGATCAGCCCGGCAGCACGATTTGGGCGGAGAACCGGCTCGCCGGCTTTCGGAAGTCGCGCGTGGGCGAGCCGCGCAAGTACGTGCTGCGCATGTTCAGCTCCGGGTCGAACACCGAGTGGACGGTTTACGCCGATGCGATCGTGCTCGCGATGCCGCGGCGCTCGCTGGAGCTCCTGCAGGAAGGCGACTCGGACGCTAATTTCTTCTTCGCGCCGCAGGGTCCGGACAGCGCGATACAAGCCGGAATCGACTCGGTGATCGCGGAGCCGTCGTTCAAGCTGATGCTCGGCTTCGAGTACGACTGGTGGACGCCGGACTTCGGCGCGACCGCCGGCGAGTCGATAACCGACTTGCCCATGCGCCAGTGCTATTACTTCGGCACGGACCCGGATGACGCGCACTCGCTGTTCATGGCGAGCTACAACGACATGCGCAACGAGACGTTCTGGAGCGCGCTGGAACGGGCGGGACACCATCGCTATGCGCCGCGCGCGACAAAGTACGCGTCGGCCGAAGCGCTCGCGCAGCTCGATCCGAAGCTGCTCGCGCCGCGCGCGATGGTCGCCGAAGCGATGAAAGAGATTCGCGAGCTGCACGGACCGCAAGCCACGCCGATCCCGGAACCGTACGTCGCGTACTTTCGGAATTGGCAAGACGATCCGTTCGGCGGCGGTTATCACGGCTGGGCGCCCGGAAACGAGGTGTGGAACACGATGCCGTACATGCGCAAGCCGTACGCGGACGAGTGCGTGCACATCGTCGGCGAGGCGTACTCCGACCAGCAGGGCTGGGTCGAAGGCGCGTTCTGCGTCGCGGAGCTGATGCTCGAGGAGCATTTCGGGCTCGTGCGTCCCGGCTGGCTCGATCCGGCGTATTATCTGGGCTGGTAGAAGCGCGGTCTTCGGCGAGACCGCGGAGCAGGGGACTGGCGGCCTTGCGGTACGCTACCGTACGGTCGAACACCGGCACGACGCCGGCAACGGCTAGAACTCCGCGCGAACGGGTGTGCGCGAACCGCCGCGAGGAGCCGCGCCGCTGCGAACAATTATCTAGGTGACAGTACGGCACGGTTGCGCGGACGAATCATGGCGAGTCGTCGTGTCCGGTTCGGGGCCTGCGCCCTCGCCGTGCGGAAGTTCGGGCCGTGGCTTTGGTTCGGTAACCGAGGTGAGACAATTCAGCAAGACGGCGAATGGGGCGAAGCTGACCGTGACCAGCAGCTTCAAGGCACGTCCGATAGGCTGCCGCGGTAGCGAGCCGCTCATCTGGAAGGATCAGGCTCCACGACGAGGTTGATGGTACCGGCTGCGCGCAACGTGGGTCGAGCGCTAGCAGCATTAACGCTAACTCACTGCAGGCTGACGTGCTTGCTCTTCCAAACGAAATAATAGCACGCTTACGGCGACCGCTCTTGGGCCCGGTGCTCAAACGTGGAGCCGTTCCAGAACAGCAACCAACGGAACCCCTCGGCCGCAGAGCGCGCTATATCGGGCCAAAATCCACCGATGCACGTTCCAGACACGTGCCGGACGCTCGTGTAGTGCACACCGAGGTCTCCGCCGACGCGCAAGGCTCGTCCCAAGCCTTGGCCCGCTGCCCACGAATCCGGATCATACACGTCGTCGCTGACGGCGGCTTGACCGCGTTGCACGTCGGCGAGTTCGCCGGCAAGGTCCAAAGTGTAGCCGTATAGACGTAGGGTCGTACCGGCGGGGGCCGCCGTCGCAGCGAGACGCTTCGCGGCATGATGTGCCGCCTCATCGAGTGCCGTCTCCACGCTGTCAGCCGCGTACAGCACACCATAGAAACCGTCAGAGAACCGCGATTCCCGCGGGAGCAGGAGCGGCAACATGACAAGCCCTGCAAGCGGACCGGTATACCGACGACCGGGTGGTATAGCGGGGAGGTTACCGGCTGCTTCGCGCGCCAGTGGATTCGTTAATGCCTCGATTTGCAATAGCACTTCCAGTTCACTCGGATCGTCGATGAGCGAGGAGAACGCCGCAACGGGAACGTCGGGGCTCGGAACGATGCGATGCGCTTCAGGCCACGAGAGACGCGAGACTACCAACCCGCCCGCCACGCGTCGACGTATGCGCGCACGAATGCGAGATCACCGACATTGCCGGCGAGCATGCGATCCAGAGGGCGCGCACCGCCGAAGTCGGCATTTTCACGCAACACCCACGCGACAGCGAGCGGCGAGTTCTCAAATATCGCGGATAGCCCCGTGTAAATTCCGAGGACGTAGGATATACGTTCAAATTGATCGCGGGACGGATCGGCCTTCGCGGGATCGCGCCAGCGATCAGCCGTGCGTTCCGAGATCGCGAGGAGCTTTTGTCGATCTGCGCGCGCGAGCTTCCACGCATCCGCGATCCGGTTGAAAGCCTTGATCGCGACAGTACCTGTCGCGGGGCTGGCGGCGGTCACGTAATTGGGCTCCTTGCCAGAGTTGGCGGCGTCCAGTGACGGAATGTACGAAGAAAGGCGTCAGCTGGCGCAACAATAACATGGCTCTAGCAAAGCGTCAAGAGGCGAAGAACCTGATCTAACGGCGTCCCGTGGCGCGTCGAGCCTTCATTCCCTCAGTGCGGATCGGGCGAACTTGCGGCTTGGACGGTAAGCGAGCGACGCCGGGCGGGGTTGACGGGGGCGCTTCAGTTGTTGCGTCGCTCATGTTAGTCGGCGTGAATGCGATCCGTCGCGGAGATAGCACAAAAGTTGTGTTGCGCTATACCGAGTTGCCAGCGTGGAGTCTACAACAAAACGCGGCGTAGGTCGGCCAACGCGTTCTTCACTTCCACGGTGAACCGGGCCGCGTTCGCGCCGTCGATCACGCGGTGGTCGTAGGAGAGCGACAGCGGCTGGATCAGGCGCGGTACGAACGACGTGCCGTCCCACACCGGGCGCGTCTCCGCTTTGCACGCACCGAGGATCGCCACTTCCGGGGCGTTGATGATCGGCGTGAAATACGTGCCGCCGATCGAGCCCAGCGAGCTGATCGTGAACGTCGCGCCGGTCATGTCGGCCGGCCCCAGCTTGCCGTCGCGTGCTTTTGCCGCGAGCTCGGACGTCTCGCGCGCGATGTCGACGATGCCTTTGCGGTCCACGTCCTTGATGACCGGGACCAGCAGTCCGTTCGGCGTGTCGGCCGCGAAGCCGAGATGATAGTACTTCTTGAGGACCAGCTCGTCGCCGTCGAGCGACGCGTTGAACTGCGGGAAGCGCTTGAGCGCCGCGACCGCGGCCTTCATCAAGAACGCGAGCATCGTGACCTTAACGTCTTTGCGCTCGCCGTTGATTTGCTTGCGGAACGCTTCGAGCTCCGTGACGTCCGCGTCGTCGTTCTGCGTGACGTGCGGGATCATCACCCAGTTGCGCGCGAGCACGGGGCCGCTGATCTTCTGGATGCGGCTCAGCGCGACGCGTTCGACCGGACCGAACTTCGCGAAATCGACGACCGGCCATGGCAGAAGATTCAATCCGAGTCCGGTCGCGCCGGCCTGGGTGCCGGCGCCGCCCGCCGGTTGCGGAGACACGAGCGCCGTCTTGACGTAGGCCTGCACGTCATCGCGCGTGATGCGGCCGTTCGGACCGCTGCCGCGCACGCGCGCGAGGTCGACGCCGAGCTCGCGGGCGAACCGCCGGATCGCCGGTGATGCGTGCACCGGACCGCCCGTCGCGACGCCGTTCGACGCGCCGTTGGCCGACACGGATTCGTGCGGTGACGGCGGCGCGGTCGATACGGGCGGACGTCCGTTCGCGACGGACGGTCCGGGCGCTGACGCGGCCGGACGCGGGGCACTCGTTTCATTCATCGCGGGCTGCGCGTCGTTGAGCACCGGCGGAGGCGGCGGCGCTGCGACCTCCTCCGAAGCTCCCGCATCGGCGGCGGCGATCCCCGCGACGTCCTTCACCAACGGCGCATTTGCGGCGACATCGTTCGCAGCGGTGGCGTCGTTCCTGGGCGGCGCGGCGTCAGGCGCGGATGGTCTCGCGGCGTCGGCCGACTCGACGGTGACGAGCACGCTGCCCTGCGACACTTTGTCGCCGATCTTCACGCGAATCTCTTTGACGACGCCGCCCGACGACGCGGGAACTTCCATCGTCGCTTTGTCCGACTCGAGCATCACGAGCGGCGTTTCTTTCGCGACGGTGTCGCCGGGACTGACGAGCACCTCGATCACCGGGATGTCGTTGAACCCGCCGAGGTCGGGAACGGTGAGATCGACTTGCGCCATCAGACTTTCCCGCCTATACCGTTACCGGCTCGGGTTTGCTCGGGTCGATTCCGTACCGCGCGATCGCGTCGGCGACTTTGCCCGAATCGATCCCGGTCGTCGCGTCGGTCGCCAAGGCTTTCAGCGCGGCAAGAGCGATCCAGCGCCGATCAACCTCGAAGAAACCACGCAACTGCTTGCGCGTGTCGCTTCGTCCGTAGCCGTCGGTGCCGAGCGCGTGGAACTTGCGCTCGCCGACGAACGGCCGGATTTGCTCGGCGAACGTCTTCACGTAATCCGTGGCGGCGATTACCGGACCGTGGTGGTCGTCTAACTGCTCGGCCACGTACGAAAGCCGCGGCGTCTCCAATGGATGCAGCAAGTTCCAACGCGCGGCCGCTTCACCGTCGCGATGCAGCAGCGTGAAGCTCGTCACGCTCCAGACGTCCGCGACGACACCCCAGTCGTCGCGCAGCAGATCGGCCGCCGCCAGCACCTCGCGCAGGATCGACCCGCTCCCCATCAGTTGGACGCGCGGCTGTCCCGATTTCTGACGGCCGCCGTCGCGCAGCAAGTACATGCCGCGCAGGATGCCGTCCTCCGCGCCCGGCGGCATCGCCGGGTGCTGGTAGTTCTCGTTGAGCAGCGTGATGTAGTAGTAGACGTCTTCCTGCTCGCCGAGCATGCGGCGCACGCCGTCCTGCACGATTGTCGCGACCTCGTACGCATAGGTCGGGTCGTATGGCATGCAGTTCGGAATCGCCGCTGCGAACAGGTGCGAGTGGCCGTCCTCGTGCTGCAGGCCCTCGCCGTTGAGCGTCGTGCGACCCGACGTTCCGCCGAGCAGGAAGCCGCGCGTGCGCATGTCGCCCGCCGCCCACGCGAAGTCGCCGATGCGCTGGAACCCGAACATCGAGTAGAAGATGAAGAACGGCAGCGTCTGCACGCCGTGCGTGGAGTACGACGTGCCCGCCGCGATCCACGAGCACATCGAGCCCGCTTCGGTGATGCCCTCTTGCAGAATCTGGCCCGCCTTGTCCTCGCGGTACCACATCAGCTGATCGGCGTCTTGCGGGCGGTAGAGCTGTCCCACCGTCGAGTAGATGCCGAGCTGGCGGAACATGCCTTCCATGCCGAACGTGCGGGATTCGTCGGCGACGATCGGCACCACCCGCGGACCGACGGTCTTGTCGCGCAAGATCGTCGAGAGCGCGCGCACGAACGCCATGGTCGTCGAAATCTCGCGCTCGCCGGACGATTCGGTGAGCGCGCTGAACGCGGAGCGCTGCGGCACCGCGAGCGGCGCTTCGACCGTGCGCCGCCGCGTGGGAACGGAGCCGAGCTTGCCGACGCGTTCGCGCAGATACGCCGCCTCGCGCGAATCGGGCGCGGGCTTGATGAACGGAACCGTCTCGAGATCGCGGTCGGAGATCGGGATCGAGAAGCGGTCGCGGAACGCGCGCAGCTGCTCGATCATGAGTTTCTTCTGCTGGTGGGCGATGTTCATGCCCTCGCCCGCCGAGCCCATGCCGTAGCCCTTGATCGTCTTCGCGAGGATAACGGTCGGCGCGCCGCGGTGCTCGGTCGCGGCTTTGTACGCCGCGTAGACTTTGTACGGGTCGTGTCCGCCGCGGTTGAGCGCCCACACTTCGTCGTCCGTCATGCGCTCCACGAGCGCGCGCGTTTCGGGATACTTGCCGAAGAAGTGCTCGCGCACGTAGTTGCCGTCGCGCGACTTGAACGTCTGGTAATCGCCGTCGAGCGTCTCGCCCATCAGCTTCACCAGCATGCCCGTGTGATCCGCGGCGAGCAGCGGATCCCAGCGCGTGCCCCAGATCACCTTGATCACGTTCCAGCCCGCGCCGCGGAACACGCCTTCGAGCTCCTGGATGATCTTGCCGTTGCCGCGCACCGGACCGTCGAGCCGCTGCAAGTTGCAGTTGACGACGAAGATCAAGTTGTCGAGCTTCTCGCGCGCCGCCATCGCGAGGCCGGCGAGCGATTCCGGCTCGTCGATCTCACCGTCGCCGAGGAATCCCCACACCTTGCGGTCGGACGTGTCCGCGAGACCGCGGTCGTGCAGATAGCGCATGTAGCGCGCCTGATAGACGGCTTGCAGCGGCCCCAAGCCCATCGACACTGTGGCGAACTGCCAGAAGTCCGGCATCAGCCAAGGGTGCGGATACGACGGAACGCCTTTGCCGTCGACCTCGCGGCGGAAGTTCTCGAGCTGTTCCTCGGTGACGCGGCCGTCGAGGAACGCGCGCGCGTAGATCCCGGGCGAGGAGTGCCCTTGGAAGTAGACGAGGTCGCCGCCGTTCTTGTGCTCCGGTCCGCGCCAGAAGTGGTTCAGCCCGATGTCGTACAGCGTCGCCGACGACGAGAACGACGCGACGTGACCGCCGAGCTCGCTGTTGTCCTTGTTCGCGCGCACCACCATCGCCATCGCGTTCCAGCGGATGTAGTGGCGCAGCCGCTCCTCGATCTCATGATCGCCCGGGAAGTGCGCTTGCTCCTCGACCGGGATCGTGTTGACGTACGGCGTCGTTTGCGCGGCCGGCGTGCGAACGCCGCGCGTCGCGGCCCGTTCGACGATCGCCCGTACCAGCTCGCTCGCGCGCGCCGCGCC
>JAXDMB010000163.1:0-11519 GCA_034666325.1 Vulcanimicrobiota bacterium | reverse complement strand
CGCGGCCGATCGCGACCACCTGCTGCTGCCCGCCCGAGAGCGTCCCCGCCGCGCGCCTGCGCAGCGGCTGCAGCATCGGAAAGCGCGCATACACCTCGCCGAGCCGTGCGCCGGCACGTCCGCGAACGCGCCGGACGTGCGCACCCACCAGCAGGTTCTCCTCCACCGTCATCTCGCGAAACAGATTGCGCCCTTCGGGCACCAGCGCGAGCCCGCGCTCGACGATCTCACGCGGCGCGCGCCCGTCGATGCGCTCCCCGTCGAACACGATCTCGCCCGCGCCCGCCCGCACGATCCCCATCACGCTCTTGAGCGCGGTCGTCTTCCCGGCGCCGTTCGCGCCGATGACGCTGACGATCTCGCCCGCCTCGACGGCGAACGACACCCCGTGCAGCGCGCGAAAATCCCCGTACGCGGCCTCGAGCGCGGTGACCGTGAGCAGGCTCATCATCCCACCCAGATTCTGGTGCCGGCGCGCGCGATCATCACGCGCCCGCCAAGGGTGCGCCGAGATACGCTTCAATCACGGCCGGGTCGGTTTGAATCGCCGCGGGATCGCCCTCGGCGATGCGCCGTCCCGCATCCAGCACGACGATGCGATGCGAGATGCGCATCACGAGCCGCATCACGTGCTCGATCCCGGCGACGGCCGCGATCCCGCGCTCGCTCAAATGCTGCACGAACTCCGCCATCCCGTCCATTTCGGTCGGCGTCAGCCCGGCCATCACCTCGTCGAGCAGCAGCAGCTTCGGCCGCAGCGCGAGTGCCCGCGCGACTTCGAGCCGTTTGCGCTGCGTGAGCGTGAGCGACGAAGCGGGCCGGTCGGCATACGCCCCGAGCCCCACGAACGCAACCACGTCGCGCGCGTCGTTGCGCGCCTGCCCGATCGTGCGCGCGTGCACGAGCGCGCCGACCGCGACGTTATCGACCACGCTGAGCCGCCCGAACGGCCGCACGATCTGATATGTCCGCGCAATACCGGCGCGCGCGATCCGGTGCGGTGCCCACCCGACGATCGACCGCCCCGCGAACCGCACGTCACCGGAATCCGGCCGCAACACGCCGCTGATCACGTTGAACAGCGTCGTCTTGCCGGCCCCGTTCGGCCCGATCAGCGCGAAGATCTCGCCTTCACGGACTTCCAGCGAAACATCGCCGAGCGCCTGAACTCCCCCGAACGCGACCGACACCCCCTCGACGACGAGCAGCGGCTCGGTCACGTGCCGCTCCTGCGCGCGAACCGCGCCGCAAACGCGGGTACGATGCCGCGCGGCAGCGCGATCAGCAGCACGACGAGCAGCCCGCCGAAGATCATCAAGTAAATTTGCGGAAAGCGCGCCCACAGCGCTTCGGAGATCTGCGTCATCACGAGCCCGCCGATCAGCGGTCCCCACACCGTTCCGAGCCCGCCGAGAATCGCCATGACGATCGACTGCAGATCCAACCGCGACGAGAAGACGGCATCCGGCTCGATGTAGGTGAGATACAGCGCGTAGCCGCCGCCGAGCAGCCCCGGAATCAGCGCGCTCAGCCCGAACGCCGTGATCTTCGCGCGCGTCGTCTCCACACCGAGCGTCGCGGCAACCTGCTCGTCCTCGCGCAGCGCCTGCAACCGCAATCCGAACGCACTGCGGTCGATCCACACCGTCAACCCGATCGCGCCGACACAAATCGCGAGCGTCCAGTAATACACTTCCGTGATCCCGGAGCCGGGCGGAAGAAACAGCCCGGACCCCGACCCGGTCGCCGGAATCGCCGTGACGAGCACGCGCACCATCTGCGCCATCCCGAACATCCCCATCGCGAAAAACGGCCCGCGCAGACGCAGCATCACGTACCCGAGCGGTATGGCGAGCAGCAGCGCCAGCACGCCGCCGGCGAGCGCCGCCGCCATCCAATACCAGTGCCAGTTCACGACGATCAGCGCGGTCGCGTACGAGCCCACGCCGAAGAATGCGATCTGCCCGAATGAAAAGTACCCCGCATATCCCGAGATGATGTTCCAGCCGTATGCAAGCGCGATCGAAAGCACCGTCACGTACAGCAGGTTGATCGCGTAGCCGTTGAGCCGCAACGGCGCAAGGATCAACACCACGACGGCAACCGCTGCCAGGGGCAACACGGCACGTTTCAAAAACGGCACGCTACCGGTCACGAAAAACGCCGCACGTCACGCGGCGCGCCGTCCGCGAAGGCCGCCGGGCACGAAGAGCAGCACGAGGATGAACAGCAGATACGGCGCCGCCTCGGCGAGCGTCGCCCCCATAAAGTAGCTCGCGAACGACTCCGTCAGCCCCAATATGAGCGCGCCGAGCACCGCACCGGTGTAGTTGCCGAGTCCGCCGATCACGACGACCGCGAACGCGTTCACGGTGAAGAGCACGCCCTGCTGCGCGTTCAGATTGTACAAGAAGCTCATCAGCGTCCCGGCCGCCGTCGCAACCGGGGTCCCGATCGCGAACGCGAGCGTGCGCACCCGGTCGACGTCCACACCGCACGCGAGCGCGCCGTCCAGATTCTGGCTCGTCGCACGAATCGCACGCCCGAGCGCGGTCGAGCGCAGCAGCAGCGCGAACCCGAGCGACAGCACCACCGCGACGACGAACGCCAGCAGCCGCGCCTGCGGAACCGACACCTCGCCGATCCGGAACGCGCCGGTGAGATACGGCACGGAGACGAACCGCCCGCCAAACGTCGCGAGCCCGGCGCCGGTGAGGAAGTACGACAGCCCGAAGGTGAGCGTCAGCGACGACGCCTCGGCCGACGCGACCTCACCCGGCAGGCGCCGCAGCAGCGCATAATGCACCAGCGCCCCGGCCGCGAATCCCGCCACGATCGTCAGCGGAAGAAGAAGCAGCGGGTTGATTCCGAACTGCGCGAACCCGAACGCCGCGAACACCGCGGCGAGCACGACGAAATCGCCGTGCGCGAGATTCACCACGCGCATCACGCCGAACACGATGTTGAAACCGAGCGCGGAGAGCGCGAGCACTCCGCCCAGCAGCACGCCGTTGATCGCGAGCTGGAGCAGAATCATGCGAACCGGAAAACGGTCGCGCCGGCCATCGCGCTACGTGCGCTCGAATCCGGCCATGCGCGCGAGCCCGTGGAAGATCGCCGCGAAGTCTTGGTCGCCGTACCCGAGCGCGCGCGTCGCGGTGAGCACTTCCTGCGTCGCCGCGGTGGCCGGCAGCGGCACGCCCATCTCGCGCCCGAGCTGCAGCGCGAGATCCATGTCTTTCTGCATCATGCCGACCGGAAACCAGGCGTAGTCCGGCGGATCGAGCGCGAACGGCGCGCGATACTGCAGCATCGGCGACGCGATGACGCTCTGCAAAAACGTCTCGAACGCCACGCGCCGGTCGACCCCGGTCCGCTCGGCCAGCAGCACGCCCTCACTGAACGCCAGCATCTGCACCGCAAGCGAGAGGTTCACGCCGATCTTGAGCGCCTTCGCCTGACCGACCTCGCCGACGAGCCGCACCTTCGGGCCGATCGCAAGCAGAATCGGCTCGGCCCGCTCGAACGCCGCGCGCTCGCCCCCGACCATGATCAGCAGCTTCCCGTCGCGCAGCGTCAGAATGCTGCCTGACACGGGCGCATCGAGCAACGCCGCACCGGTCGCGCCGACCCGCTCCGCGAGTGCGCGCACGAGCGCCGGCGCGGTCGTGCTCATCTCGGCGAAAATCTTTCCTGCGCCGAGCCCGGCGAGAATCCCGTCGGGCCCATCGCACACCGCTTCGAGCGCGGCGTTGTCGGTCACCATCGTGATGACGAGCTCGCTGGCGCGCGCAACGTCGCACGGCGAATCCAGCACGTGCAGCCCCATCGGCGCGAGCCGCTCGGCCTTCGCGCGGGTGCGGTTCCACCCGTACACGTCATGGCCGGCCGCGAGCAGCCGTTCCGCCATCCCGGTTCCCATGTCGCCGAGTCCGACGACGCCGACGGCGCTCACCGCGGCTTGCCTCCGAAGTCGTACGGGTTCGTCACGAACAGCTCCTCAGCCGGAAACCGCGTGATGATGCTCGGCCCGGATTCGGTCACGACGATCTCTTCCTCGATTCGCGCCGCCGAATATCCGTCGCTCGCCGGACAGTACGTCTCGAGCGCGAACACCATGCCCGCCTTGATCTCCATCGGATGCTCCAGCGAGTTGAGCCGTGAGATCACCGGCCGCTCGTGCAGCGCGAGCCCCAGCCCGTGGCCGAACTGCAGCCCGAACGCCTCCATCTCGCTCGAGAAGCCGAAGTCCGTCGCTTTGGGCCACGCGCGTGCTACCGCATCGGTGGTGACGCCGGGCCGGATCAGCGCGATCGAGGCGTCGATCCACTCGCGGCACTGCTTGTACGCGTCGCGTTGCGCGGGCGTCGCGTACCCGACGCTGAACGTGCGGTAATAGCACGTGCGATAGCCGTTGAACGCCGACATGATGTCGAAGAACGCCTGATCGCCCGGCCGGATGAGCCGGTCGGAGAAGTTGTGCGGGTGCGGGTTGCAGCGCTCGCCCGACACCGCGTTGATCGACTCGACGTCGTCCGACCCGAGCTCGTAGAGTTTCTTGGTCGCGAGCGCGACGATCTGGTTCTCGCGAATGCCCGGCTTGAGCGCCTCGACGATGTCCTGATACGCGCCGTCGACGAGCGCCGCGGACGTGGACAGCAGCAGGATCTCGTCGTACGACTTGATCTCGCGCGCGTCGTGCATCGTCTGCTGCCCGTCGCGCACGGTGATCCCGTTCTTCTGCAATTCGAACAGCAGCGGCGGCTCGACGATGTCGAGTCCGAGCGGCATCTTCTCCACCCCCGCCGCCTTCAGCAGCGAAGCGATCTCCGCCGCGGCGCCTTCGAACAGACCGACGGCGGGCGAGATTGCGCCGCGCAGCCCGAGCAGTCCGGCCTTGCAGTCGTGCAGCGCGAGCCACGGCGCGTAGAGCCGGTGGTGCTTCGCCGCCGAACCGAAGTCCCACACGATCGGATCGCCGCCGCGCGTGAGCAGACAGTAGCGCGTCATCTTGTCGCGCGACCACTCGCCGATCATCGTCGAGCTCACGTAGCGAATGTTGTTCACGTCGAAGAGCAGCAGCGCGCCCAGGTCGCTCGCGTCGAGCGCGGCGCGCGCCCGCGCTAGGCGATACGCCCGCAGCCGGCCGAAATCCACGCGCTCCTCGAAATCCACGCCCATCGAACCGGGCGCCGGGATCGGGCGGCTGTCGGCGAGGACCGGGGTCTGCATGCGATGAACGGCCTCTCTCAAAACCAAGCGCAGTGAGGCCGAGTATACTCGGTAAAACGCGGATGGCAAGCAGGATACGGTTCATTGCAGGTGCGGCCGCCACCGTCGCGGCGGCGAGCGTTTCCACGCGCGCCGCCGCTCAATCCCAACAGGTGCGTGTCGCGTATTTTCCCGGCGTCTCAGCGCTTCCGCTCTTGATCGCGGACCGTTCGGGTTCGTTCGCCGGCGAACGGCTCGACGCGCGCATCGCGCCGACCGCATCGTCGGCCGACCTCTTCGCACAGCTCGACGCGGGCACGCTCGACCTCGCGCACACGTCGATCGACAACCCGATCGCATACGACGTCGGCGCCGGTCCGGCTCAGCTCGCGCATCGCGACTTCGTCGCGTTCCTCGGCGTCGACGACGGCCTGCTGCGACTCGTGGCGCGCCCGGGAATCACGCGCATCGCCGATCTGCGCGGCAAGAGTCTAGCCGTGGACGCGCTCTCGACCGGATACGCGTTCGCGCTGCGCGCAATGCTGGCGACCGCGGGCCTCGGCGAAAACGACGTGACGCTCGTCGCACGGGGCGGCACGCAGCAGCGCGCCGCGGGACTGCTCGCGGGCGCGTTCGACGCAACGCTCTTGACGCCGCCGTTCGATCTCGCCGCCAACGCCGCCGGGTTCGTCACGCTCGGCCGCGCGACGGACGTCCTCGGGCCGTATCAAGGGATCGCCCTCGTCGCGCGCCGCGCGTGGCTCAGCACCAACCGCGACGTCGCGGTGCGCTACGCCCGCGCGTACCGCAATGCGCTGGACCTCGCGGTGAGCGAACGCGCAAACGCCGTCGCGACGCTCGCAGCCGCGCTCGGCGTCTCCGATACGATCGCTGCGGCGAGCTACGATGCCGCCTTTTCGCCGAACGGGGGAATCCAGCGCAACGCTGCGGTCGACCTCGCCGGCGTGCGCACCGTGCTGCGCCTGCGCGCGCGATACGCCCCGCCCGGCGCGGGCGACGACCCGGCGCCGTACGTCGACTCCACCATCCAGGCCGTCACGACGCCGCAGCGGAGCGTGTAGGAAGCGCGTGCGCGACACGATTGCGATCGTCACCGGCTCCTCGGACGGAATCGGGCTCGCCACCGCCCGCCGCCTCGCGACGCTCGGCGCTTCCGTGGTCATGAACTCACGGTCGCAACAGCGCGCCGCCGAAGTCGCGCGCTCGCTCAACGACGAGGGCCTGCGCGCGATCGGCGTCGGCGCCGATATCGCGACGCCGGCGGGCGTCGACCACCTCATCGCGCAAACGCTCGCAGCGTACGGCACGGTCGACGTGCTCGTGAACAATGCCGGCCGCCCGAGCATCGCGCCGGCGGAGGACTTGGACCTCGACACGTGGCGCGCGGTCATCGACTTGAACTTGACGGCCCCGTTCTTGTGCGCGCAACGGGCCGGACGAATCATGCTCGCAAAAGGCAAAGGCGTCATCGTCAACGTCGGCTCGGTGTTCTCGCGCCTGGGAATGCCCGGGCGCGTCGCATACGCCGCGAGCAAGCACGGTCTGGACGGGCTCACGGCGACGCTCGGCGCCGAGTGGGGGCCGCGCGGCGTGCGCGTCGTTTCGGTCAACGCGGGCTATACCGCCACGGCTCTCGTCCAGCACACGATGTCGATCGGCGGCTTCGCGGAAGAAGACATCGCGCGCCGCACGCCGCTCGGGCGCCTGGCAACGCCCGAAGAGATTGCGGAGGTGATCGCGTTCGTCGCGTCCGACGCCGCATCGTACGTCAACGCCACCCATATCTACGCCGACGGCGGCTGGACGGGCTACGGCGGTTGGTGAGCACCGGCGACGAACACGCCCGCCGGCAGTTGGTCGGCATGCTTCGCAGCGCGTACTCGGGCGAGCTGGCAGCGGCGCTCGCGTATCGAGCGCATTGGAGAGCGTTGCCGGACGCCGCCGAGCGTGCGGCGATCGCGAAGATCGAAGCGGAGGAGTGGACGCACCGCGCGGACGTCGGCATTCTGCTGGAACGGCTCGGCGCGAAGCCGCTCGAGTTGCGCGAGATTCAGATGACGGTCATCGGCTGCAGCGTCGGGATCACGTGCCATCTCGGAAACTGGATCTTGCCGATGTACTTCGCCGGCCGCTTGGAGCATTCGAACATCAAAGAATACGAAGTGGGAGCGGAGCACGCACGACGCCTCGGCCTGCCGGATTACGAACGCGCGCTCCTCGCGATGGCCGCGGTCGAACGAGAGCACGAAGAGTTCTTTCGACAAACGGTCGCGCGGCATCCGTGGCTGCCGGCTTTGAAACGAATGTTCGCCTGGGGCTGACGCGTTCGCCCGAACGCGAGGGGCGCGTGCCGCATCGTCTCCCAGGAATATGTAAGGTCGCTTCCGTAGCGTGGGCTCAATCCGCAGCGCGCAAAAAACGAGGGACGACGATGGCGATTGAGCTACCCTCCAAACCGGACGTTCTCGACGAACGCCTCGCCTCGCTCGAGGATCCGTTCCTCGCGGAACGGCTGTTTCGCGAGAATCCGGCGCTCTTCGCAGTCGAACCGCCGCGCACCGAGCGCGAAGTGCTCGCGTGGACGACGCGCCGCTTCGGCACCGCGGTGCTCGCCGTGACCGCCGCGCTGTCGCTCGCAGCGGGCTATTTCGGATACGAGCTGACGCGCGGCCACGCCGCGCCGCAAGCCGCGCCTGCGCGGGCTGTAGTCGCGGCGCCGGTTCGCCACGCACCGCCGGGGGCGCGTCACACGGTATCGACGCGTCCGTCCGCGCACGCACCGCAACGCGGCACCGTCATCATGCCGGCGCAAGCCGCCCCAGCACCACACCACGCAAACGCCGCCGCAGCGCAACACCACGCGACCGCACCGGTGCAACACCACGTGACCGCACCGGTGCAACACCACGCGAGCGCAGCGGCCGCCGTCCGCCACGCCGCACCGGTCGCCGTAACGCACACGCTACCGGCTCCCGCCGCGCTGCCCGCCAGGCACGCCGCCCCGCACCGCAATCCGGCGCATGCGCCGGCCGCCGCGCCGCAATCCGCAGCCGCGCAGCTAGCGGCGTGGGAAGCCGCGCACCCGGCCACGCACGCGCGCCCGGGCACCGACACCTCGACGGATCCGGCATCGCGCACGCAGCCGCGCACCGAACCCGCATCGGCCACGCAAGCCGCGACCAGCACGGCCACCACCACCGCGACGACCACCGAACCCACCGCCACCACGTCGGTGCCGGCCGGCGCTCCGGATCAGACGCAAACCGGCGGCGCCAAGAACCCGCCCACCAGCCCCGGCGGCATCTGGACCGAGCGTCCCCCGATCGGCGGCGTGCTCGGCGACGGACACGGCCCCGTGTTCGGCGCGCCGCGCGACCCGTGCACGCCGCGCGGCGGCCGCACCGGCATCGTGATGCAGGCAATATCGGTCCTGGCGTCCGGCCGGCACTGATCGCATAGCAACCCGCGCCGCGGCGTCAACCGCGGCGCACGCACCGAAATCCGAGATGGCTCATTCCCGTGTCGATCATCTGCGGCATGCGCGCGGCGGGCCGGAACCGCAGACAATAATTCGGCGCGCACAGATGTGAGCCGCCCTTGAGCACTTTGCGCGGAATGCGAATCTCGGGCGCGCCCGCGTCGTAGCTGCGCTCTTCGGGCGAACAGCACGGGCTCGACGGCGCCGAACCGTCATTATCGCCGTACCAGTCGCACGTCCATTCCCACGCGTTGCCGGCCATGTCGTAGAGCCCGTAGCCGTTCGCCGGAAACGCGCCCGCGGGCGACGTGCGCTCGAACCCGTCGCGTTTCGTGTTCTGCCACGGAAACTCGCCCTGCCACGTGTTCGCCATGATCGCACCGCCGGGTTCGAGCTCGTCGCCCCACGTGAACGGCTTGCGGTCGAGGCCGCCGCGCGCGGCGAACTCCCACTCCGCTTCGGTCGGCAACGCTTTCCCGGCCCAGCGCGCGTACGCATCGGCGTCTTCGTACGCGACGTGCACGACGGGATGATCCCCGATCCCCTCGAGCGAGCTCTCCGGACCCTGCGGATGCCGCCACTGCGCGCCCGGCACGTACACCCACCAGTTGTGCGAGTCGCCGAGATTCACGGGACCCGGCGTCTGCCGGAACACGAGCGAGCCAGCGGGATACGTCTGCACCGCCGCACCAGGAACGTCACCGAGCTCGAGCGGCCGCTCCGCGACCGTCACGTATCCGGTCGCCTCGACGAAGCGCGCGAAGTCGTCGTTCGTCACGTGCCGGCGATCGATCGAAAACGGTTCGACGCGCTCGCGCCGCACCGGCCGCTCCTCGGGATAGAACGATTCCGAACCCATCCAAAACTCGCCGCCCGCGATCTCCACCATGCCGTCGTTCATGAGCACCTCGATGTGAGTAGAACGGCTTCGAAGCGCCAAGCGGCCCGTCCCGTACAGGAATCCGCCCGGGCGGACCGTAGAAGGACTCCCTTGGTGGTGTCGCTCTCTAGGAAGAGCTTTTCCCGATCGGTGCGGTTTCTGCATCCGACCGGGTCTGCACGTGCAACGCTGCAGGCGGCGGCGAGAACGGGAGTGCTACATGGCGGCGCGTGAACGCAAGATAACGATAAGGCCCGGAACGCCGGCGCACTTCGCTCCCAGCCCGGCGAACGTCAACGCCGGAGACGACGTGTTCTGGGACAACGAGGACTCCAAGCCGCATTGGCCCACGCCGGCCGGCGCGGCGAAAGACTATTGGCTCGACGAGCCGATTCAGCCGCATCAGCCGTCGGACGGAATCAGCATGGAGACCGGCACGTTCACCTATGTCTGCTCTCTGCATTCCGGCGAGACCGGAACCATCGTCGCTTCGTAGGGAGACGCGCACATGACAGACAAGGCAACGCGCCGCAATTTCATCGACCGCGCGGTCATCGCAACGTCGGCTCTCGCGGCCGCTGAGCTGATCCCGTTCTCGGCGTCCGGTGCGCCGTCCAGCCCGGCCGGACCCGCGCCCGGAACGCAGAAGCTGCGCGCGATCGGCGAGATCACGAGCGAGGGCGGAAAGCTGCGCGCCGTCATCACGGTGAAGAACGCGAAACGCACCGTGCCCACGCCGGCGCCGGCGAACCTCACGGCCACGGACACGATGATGCTGCGCTACTTCGACGGCCACCGGCCCGACGGCAGCCAGCAATGGCCGCCCAACGTGCGCGCGAAAACGGGCTATCCGGCGCCGGGACCCGGCCCGACGCTGCGCGCCAAGCTGGGCGATCAGGTGCAGATCGCGCTGCTCAACCATGTGAGGCCGACGGATTTCCGCCGCACGCTCGACGTCGAGCGGTGCGACCACGTGCGCAACAGCGGCACCGCGCCCGCGCCGGGCACGACGATGTCGCCGAACGCGACGCCGCCGCCCGACGTGTATCCGCGCAACGACCATTATCCGGACTGTTTGCACGGTTCGAGCTCGGCGAACATCCACTTCCACGGAACGCACGTCACGCCGTCGACGACCGGCGACAACGTGCTCATCAACGTGCGGCCGAACCGCGGCGTGCTCGAGCGCGACGTGCTGCCGGCGTTCGACAAAATTTGGAACCATTGCGAGGTCGGCCATCAGCCGCTGAAGTGGGGCGACCTGCCGCGGCAATGGCGCGACTACCAGCGCGCGCTGCTGATCGCGCTCCCCGAGCAGCAGCTGTGGCACGACAACGAAGCTGCGATCGCGGCGGGCGTGTGGCCGCAGTGGCACGTCGGCGCGTATCCGTACTGCTTCCAGATTCCGCACTACCGCGAGGGCGTGCGCAACGACGTGGAGATGGGCCAGTCGCCCGGTACGCACTGGTATCATTCGCACAAGCACGGCTCGACCGCGATCAACATGTTCAACGGCCTGTCGGGCGCTTTCATCATCACCGACGACAGCCCCGACGGCTACGACGGCAAGCTGCACCGCTTCTACGCGAAGCAGGGCCGCAAGCTCACCGAGCACGTGCTGGTGTTCCAGCAGATCATCGACACGCCGAACATGCTCAGCAACTCCCCGTCCGGCCGCTCCGCGACGCTCGTCAACGGCCAGTACGCGCCGGTGATCGACATGCAGCCCGGCGACGTGCAGCTGTGGCGCATGATCAACGCCAACGTGTCGAACATCGTCCCGATCTCGTTCACGCGTCTGCTGGGCGGCACCGCTCCGGCCGCAGCTGCGACACCGTCGCCCGCGCCTTCCAGCGCGCCGGCTTCATCGGGCTTCACGTATAAGCAGACGGCGCAAGACGGCGTGCAGCTCGGCTGGGACAACTACAA
>JAXDMB010000162.1:0-9172 GCA_034666325.1 Vulcanimicrobiota bacterium | reverse complement strand
GGAACGACGGTGAGCGGTGCGGTCGGACCCGCGCGCAAGTTGTACAACGTGAACATCCCGGTCGTCGGTCCGAGCGTCGAGGTCGCAGGCGGCTGAGACGCCACGAAACATGCCGACGTTGCGGAATAGTGTTTCAGGTCTTCGACAAATGTCGTCTGCAAGACGCTCAGACTTACCGCGCCGTCGAATTGCTTTCCGACGAGCTCAACGACCTTATCGTTCTGATAGACGACCTGTGGCGCTGCGGGATCGACCACCGGCGGCGGCTTTTGAATATCTAAAGTCGTCTGGTCGCGGAACGGCTGCGGCTGCAGCGGATCATCTTGCGAGAAGACAATTGTGGCTTTGCCGTTTGTCATCGAAGAAAGGTCGATCGTGACATCGACTTGGTCCGGTCGGCCGTCCACCCGCTGGTATGAAAGGGGCCGCGAGGCGCCCTGAACGACGCTGACTGCCGTGAGGCAGGGTACCGACGGCGACCGAAAGCGCACGACAGCTCTACTGCCCGCGATGTAGTACGCCGGATTGAGAGCGTCGTGGGCTGGCGTCCAGTTACTGTTGTGCGGCACGGCCACCAGGACGGTCTGACCAATCTGGTCGATCGGATCGAAGCCATATTGCCCCGTTAGCGACGTGCGATACGCGTATTCGACCGGCGGAATCGCGCTCCGCTTGATCGCAACAGCCGTCGCTCCGGCGGAGTCGAGCGGAAGGGAGAACTGATTGTTGTGCGTCCGCACGGCTCCGGCACCAACGAGCTTCAGGTCGTGGACGTACTGCGAGCCGTTCTGAAGGTGCATCGGAATCGGAACGCTGGTCGCAGGATCACGCGCGCACACACCTTGCGCCGCGCTCGCGTCGAGAACGAAGCTTGGCTTCGACTGGCTGCTGTGTTGATCGCCGACGGTGAAGTAGAATGCATACGGGTTGTCTGTCGTTCCCGGATTCGGGGGCACTTCAGCGACCGCGAGCTCCTCGTAACCACCGGCGGACGACGAGCTTCCTGTCGGATACCGGTAGAGCATCGCAGCCGGCACGAACTTATAGGCGCCGGTCGGGGCATGGGGCTTGAAGAAGACGTTGTACAGCGTGGACGCGGCGAAAAAGACAGGCGATATGTGGCCGCCGACCGCAATAGACGCAAGGGTGCCGGCCAATTTTGCCTGCGTCTGTGGGGTCGAGTTCTGCTGCGAGGTCGTCGCGATCGACTTCTCTAGGCACCGCGCGATGCTTTCCTTCGTGGCTCCGGCAGCGCTGTAACAATCGCTGATGGTCTTGTCGTCTACGCCGAACTGTTTCACGACGCCGGTGATATAGTTTCGTCCGCTGCCCGTCACGTCGAGCGATTGCGACGTGATGGCAGCCGTGAAATCCGACAGCCACGTGCTCTTCGCGGCCGCGTCGGCGGCGATCGTGGCATTCGAACGATAGAACTTCGTGGCATCGCGCTGGACGAAGCTAAGCGCCGATTTCCAATCCCCGGCCTGAGACTTTTCCGGAATGATCAGAAATACCGGCGTGTCGTAGCCTGGGTCATAGGTGAACGATATCGTCGGCACCGAATCGGTGCTGGTCCAGATGGCATCTAGCGCATCTTTAGTGCCGGGGGCCGTCTGCGTACCGGGGATCTGGACGAACGGCGGCGCAGCATTGATGAACGTTACGTCACCGTGATATCGCCACCAGGTCGACCGATCTTGCGGTGGCCGGGATCTGAAGTCGAAGCTCGGAAACCACGCCTCGATCTTGTCATTCGGCTCCAGTTTCGGAACGAGCGCACCAGGCAACGGCGTATGGTTCGGTCGCGAAATCATGATCTTGATCCGCGCCGTGGGCAGAACGCTGGTGTCCCCAAACGGCGACGGGGAAGCGTCCGGCGCAGCCGCTGCCGGGGCGGCCGCCGGTGATGCGGACGCCGAAGGCGCGGGCGACGGCGGTGCCGTCGCCGCGACCGCAATCCCGCGTCCGGACGCGATGACTAAGCTGGAGAGCGCCACCACGCAGCAGCCCCCGATCACTAAAGCGACAAACAACGCGCGCGCCATATAGCAACCCTCCCAACAGCGGGCGAGAACGATTGGCCGGGGCTTGGTTCGTATCCTTGTAGGACCGGGCGGGGAGCGGCGTCGAGCCGCGTCCGATCGGCGCGGGTGGACATCGCGGTCGCACAATTTTAGATTCGAGCGGGTCGCCAGCGCGGATGAGGCCGATTTGCATGTCGGACACGTGCTTGGCGCAGATAGGCGTGCGGCGTCATCCCCACCGTCTTTTCGAACGCGCGACAGAGACGGGAGGACGGAAGGTCGGCGGCCGCCGCAATGCACTAAACCGACGCGGTCTTCGGAGCGGCGCGCGCGCCCATCCTCGGAAGCGCGGTGCACGTCCAAGAACAGACGGCTCAGCGGAATCGCGAATGATGGGGCCGCGCAGCGAGACTTCCACCGGCCTCGATCGTCGTGGATAAGCGACTTCAGGTGCGCAAGGCCACGTGGATGATTGCGTTGGCTCCAGCCGTCCGTATCGACCCGCCAACCGGCATTGCGGTTCGTCGACGTTTAATGGCGTACAGATCCCCGTCTGCGCGATGAAATCCGCGCCCCGCATGCGGATGCGGATCAGAAATCGCGTGACTCTTTTGTGACTGATTCGCCCTCGGGAAATGAAAGAACCGCGTGGTTACGCGGTTCTTCGACGGTAAAAATGTAGCCCCAACGGGATTCGAACCCGTGTTACCGCCGTGAGAGGGCGGCGTCCTAGGCCTCTAGACGATAGGGCCGTGCTCCCCGTCATGGAATCGAACCACGCCCACCGGATTCAGAGTCCGGCGCTCTACCAACTAAGCTAACGGGGAATGAGTTGTAACAACCGTTTGTTTCGTGCGCCGAACGTCTCCGTTTGACTGTGGCAATTTGGACACAATATCCGCAGGTTGTCCAAGCGGTTGTCGTTCCGGATGCCGTTGCGGTGGTCAATTTGGATGGAGAGCGGCTTCCCCCTCCACTCGCTGATCCCGCATTCGTCGCAGACGTTTTTCAGTATACCAGCCATGATCAAGCGTCTTTTGACGGTGCACCGGGCAACCGTGGGGCAGAGCATCCGCTCAAGCGGTTGCTTCATAGGTCTGACCGTGATATCGCCCCGTTGAACGGCTTTCCACCACGCAGCCGACGCCATGCCGAACGTTCGTCGGCACGCCCGGGCGTGGCCCTCATTGTAGTGAGCCTGGATATGTGCCCAGTCGTATCGCTTCGGCGGCAAGATGGCCGCATTGAGCCGTTTCCCATAGATCGCCTTGTACCACGAGTCCAGGCTGAACCCGAACCGCTCCATGCATTCGTCCCGGCCGTGGCCGTCATCATAAGTAGCGCTGTACGTCGTTCCAGTTGTATCGAACCCGCATGGTTCGAGCTTACTCGCCCATCGTGCCAACTGTACGGCACTCTGCTTGTCGCGCTCGCACGGGCGCTCGCTTCGGCAGGCTTCGCGAACGCTGCTTCCGATACTCACACTCCCGTGCAGGCAGTCGTCCTTGTCGGCGGTGAGGGCACGCGGCTTCGGCCGCTGACCCTTGAGACGCCCAAACCGATGGTCCCGATCATGAACATGCCCTTCTTGGAGCGGACGCTGCGCCGCATCAAGGAGGCCGGGATCGACGACGTGATCCTCCCCGCCGGCTACCTGCCCGACGCGATCACCTCGTACTTCGGCGACGGCTCGCGCCTCGGACTGCGTCTGCGCTACGTCATCGAGGACACCCCGCTTGGCACCGCCGGCGCGCTCAAGAACGTCGAGCAGTTCATCGACGGCCCGTTCTTCGTGCTCAACGGCGACGTGCTCACCTCGCTCGACCTGCGCGCGATGCTCGGCTACCACCGCCGCAAGGGCGGCATCGGCACGCTGCACCTCATCCGGGTCGACGACCCGAGCGCGTTCGGCGCCGTCGTGCACGACGAAGCCGGCCGCGTCGAGGCGTTCGTCGAGAAGCCGCCCCGCGACGAGGCGCCCACGAACGAGATCAACGCCGGCACCTACCTCCTCGAACGCGAAGTCCTCGACCGGATCCCGGCCGGGCGGCCCGTCTCGATCGAGCGTGAGACGTTCCCCGAGCTGATCCGCTCGGGCGACCGGCCGCTCTACGCGTTCACCACGGACGACTACTGGATCGACCTCGGCAAGCCCGAGGCGTACCTGAGCGCCCACCGGCACGTGTTCGACGGCGACATGCCGCTCGGCCTGACCCCGGAGATCGACGGTCCCGGCCGCGAGACGATCCCCGCGTCGGCAGTCCGGCCGCCGGTGTTCGTCGGGCTCGGCTGCCGGATCGCGCCCGATGCGGTGGTCGGCCCGTACTCCGTCCTCGGCGACGGCTGCACCGTGGAGTCCGGCGCGGTGGTCGCCGACTCGCTGCTCTGGGACGGCGTCACGGTGGAGCGCAACGCCCGGATCGACTGGGCGATCGTCGCCAGCCGCGCCAGCATCGGCGCAGGCGCGCGCATCGGACACGGCGCCGTCATCGGCCACGACGCCGAGATCCCAGCCGGCGCCCACATCGAAGAAAACGCACGCGTAGCAGCCGAGCGCTGATCTGCTGCTGCGGCGCCGACCGGCTGCGACAGAGCTCGATCAACCGAGCGGCGCCCTGCGTTTCGCGCGTGGGTAGCGCCGAGTAGAAACCCCGTTCCCGGGGTACGAAACCGAAGGCACAAGCGAGCGTGTCCCTAGAGAGGCGAGTCCCTGACGGACGAATCACCTCGGGATTTCGCATCGCGCCGGCGCTACTACCGGCGCCGGCCTCCCACCAAGGGGACGACCGTTGACCACCCAAGCGCCTCGGATGCTCTTTCTCGGTTCCTTTCCGCCTCGGGAGTGCGGGATCGCGACCTTCATTAAAGACGTCGTGGACAGCTACGACGCGACATTCGCCTCGCACAGCGCCGTGCTCGCCATCGCGGAGCCGGGCGGTGAGGACCGCGTATATCCCGATCAAGTCGTCGGTTCGCTCGTTCAGAACGACCGCGACTCGTATCGCGAGACTGCCGAGTTCGTCAACGCGTACCCGTGCGACGTGCTGAACATCCAGCACGAGTACGGCTTGTTCGGTGGAGAAGACGGCGAGTGGATCGTCGAGCTCATTTCGGGTGTGCGCAAGCCGGTCGTCACGTCGCTGCACACGATCCTGCCGGATCCCACCGCGCACCATCTGCAAGTCGCGCGCGCGATCTGCGCGGCGTCGAGCGCGATCGTCGTGCTGTCCGAGACCGGCCGTGACATTCTGATCGAGAGCTACGGCGTCGACGCCGGCAAGATCCGCGTCGTGCACCACGGCGTTCCCGACGTGCCGCTGCGCGACACGCGCGAGTCGAAGATGCACCTCGGCATGGCCGGCCGCATGACGATCGCGACGTTCGGGCTGATCAGCCGCGGCAAGGGCCTCGAGTACGCGATCGACGCGATGAACGCGGTCGTGCAGTCGCACCCCGAAGCGCTGTATCTCATCCTCGGCCAGACGCATCCGGTGATCCGCCGCAACGAAGGCGAGTCGTACCGGCGCGCGCTCGAGGCCAGCATCAAAGCGAACGGTCTCTCCGACAACGTGCTGCTCGTCGACAAGTATCTCGACTTCGACGAATTGCTCGCGTACTTGGGCGCCACCGACATCTACCTCACGCCGTATCTCAACCCGGTGCAGATCGTCAGCGGCACGTTGGCGTACGCGGTCGGGCTCGGCAAGGCAGTCGTGTCCACACCGTATCTCTACGCGAAAGAATTGCTCGAGCACGGTCGCGGTTTTCTCGTGCCGTTCCGCGATCCGTCCGCGATCGCGACGACGCTCGTCGCGCTGCTCGACGACCCGGCGCTGCGCGAATCGACGCAGCGGCGCGCGTACAAGTACGGCCGCCGCATGACGTGGGCGAACGTCGCGCACGGCTACGGCGATTTGTTCACCGAGCTGCTGCCCGCGTCGCGCCGCGAGGAGCTCGCGACCTCCGCGTAGCGCGGATCGGCGCACTGATGTCCACCTATCGCTGGCCGGCTCTCGACCATCTGCTCGTCATGACGGACGATGTCGGGATCCTGCAGCACGCCGTGCTCGACGTTCCCAATCGCTCCTGCGGCTACTGCACCGACGACGCCGGCCGTGCGCTGATCGTCGCGTGCGACGCCGCCGGTCGCGCCGAAACGGAGGCCGACGGTGCCCGGCTCGTCACGACGTACCTCGCGTACCTCCACGACGCGCAGCTCCCCGACGGCTGGTTCCACAACTTCATGGGCTACGACCGCCGCTGGCAAGACCGCGAAGGCACGCCCGACGCGGTCGGCCGCGCCATTTGGGGCCTCGGCTACGCCGAGCGCTATGCGCCGCGCGACACCTGGCGCACCGTCGCGGCCACGATGCGCCGTCGCGCGCTCGACGCGGTGCGGCGCATGACGTACGTTCGTTCGCGCGCGTACGCCTCGCTCGGACTCGTGCACGCGCTCGCCGCGCGGCCCGCGGACGAGCTGTCGGTTCGCGCGGTGCTCGACGAGTCGCTCGCCGTGATCGCGGACGCGTTCGACGCGCATGCCGGCCCCGGCTGGCAGTGGTGCGAAGACGTGATGACCTACGACAACGCGCGGCTGTGCGAAGCGCTGCTGCGCGGCGGCGCAGCGCTCGAGGACGAACGGTACGTGCAAACCGGCCTCGCGATGCTCACGTTCTATACGGACGTCGTGCTCGAGGACGATCCGTCGACCGGGCAAGCTGTTTTCGTGCCGGTCGGCAACGACGGCTGGTATCCGCGCGGCGGCGAGAAGTCGCGTTGCGGGCAGCAGCCGCTCGAAGCGGCCGCGCTCGTCGACGCCGCGTTCGCAGCACTGGACGTCACCGGCGACGAGCGCTGGCGCAACGTCGCCGATACGGCGCACGACTGGTATCTTGGGCGCAACACCGCACGCACTGCCGTTGCGACCGACGCCGGTTGCCAAGACGGAATCGACGGCGACGGCGTCAACGCGAACATGGGTGCCGAGTCGACGGTCTGCTATCTCATGAGCGCGATGACGCTGGCGAACCGCTCGACGCCGATGCTGCGCCTCGCGCTATGAGCGTGCTCGTCGCACGGTGCGCGAGCGCCACGATCGTCAGCATCGGGTTCACGCCGGACGCGGTCGGAAACACCGGCGCATCAACGACGACCAGCCCTTCGACGCCGTAGACGCGCCCTTCCGGATCCAGGCGCAGCAGCGCACGCTCCCCGTGCGCCAGGTCGAGCCGCGCGAACGTTGCCGGGCGTCCCCGGCCAGCGCAAGCTCGGCCAGCGGGCTCGCGAGCAAGCTCGGAGCCAGCGGGCTCGCGAGCAAGCTCGGCTTTTTGCGGCCGGTTGATGCCCGATCCAAGGCCCTGCACAGGCGTACCAAGCACTACCGGCGTGCCGTCATAGGCAAAAGAACCGTTGACGGCGAACATTGTCGTGATGCTGGCGCAGACCGAACAACTGAATGACGTCCAGCGCGCGGCCGTTGAGCATACTGACGGCCCCGTGCTGATCTTTGCGGGCGCGGGGTCCGGCAAGACCCGTGTACTCACGCACCGTATCGCGTACCTCCTCCAAGAGAAGCAAGTCTTCCCCGACCGGATCCTGGCGGTGACCTTCACCAACAAGGCGGCCGGTGAGATGAAGGCCAGGCTCGAGCGGATGGTCGGTGCGCCGGCTCGCGATCTGTGGGTCGGGACGTTCCACAGCATGTGCGTGCGGATGCTGCGCCGTGACGGCCGCAAGATCGGGATCGCCCCGAACTTCGCGATCATGGACGACGCCGACCAGCGCGCCATCGTGCGCGAGGTGGTGGCCGACCTGGACTACGACGAGCGGCAGATCGCCCCGGGCGCGGCGCTGGCCGAGATCTCGAAGGCGAAGAACAACCTCTGGAGCCCCGAGCAGTACGAGGAGAAGAACCCCTCGTTCGCCGGCGAGCGCTACGCGAACGTGTACCGTGAGTACGACCGCCGCTTGGCGGAATCGAACGGTCTCGACTTCGACGACCTGATCGCGAACGCGATCAAGCTGCTGGACGAGGACGAGGAAGCGCGCACGCGCTACCAGACGAAGTTCAAGTATGTGCTGGTCGACGAGTACCAGGACGTCAACTACGCGCAGTACCGGCTCGTCGCGACGCTCGCCAAGGAGCACGGCAACATCACGGTCGTCGGCGACGACGATCAGTCGATCTACTCGTGGCGCGGCAGCGACTACCGCATGATCCTGCGGTTCGAAGAGGACTTCCCCGGCGCCAAGGTCTTCAAGCTCGAAGAGAACTACCGCTCGACTTCCACGATTCTCGAAGCGGCGAACGAGCTGGTGGCGCACAATGCCGGCCGCCATCCGAAGAACCTGTTCACCAAGCGCAGCGAAGGCGAGAAGATCACCGCCTTCCAGGCGGAGTCCGAGCGCGCCGAAGTGCGCTACGTGATGGAGAAAGTCAAGGAGCACGTGCGCGAAGGCGCCGCGTACCGCGACTTCCTCGTGCTCTACCGCACCAACGCGCAGTCGCGCTATTTCGAAGAAGGCTTCCTCGCCGAAGGCATCCCCTACCGGGTCGTCGGCGGCGTCGGGTTCTACGCGCGCACCGAGGTCAAGGACATGCTGTCCTACCTCCGCTACATCGTGAACCCGTCCGACGCGGTGGCTTTCCGCCGCATCGTCAACGTCCCGCGCCGTTCCATCGGGCAGCAGACGCTGGCGTCCTTGCTCGAAGCCGCGAACCAGGCCGGCGTGTCGGTCGGCCAGGCGGTGTTCGACTCGAACCTGCTCAAGCGCGCGGTGCCGAAGAAGCAGCGCGAGCTCGAGCGCTTCGCGGAGCTCATCAACGACCTGCGCGAGAAGGCCGCTTCGTTCACCGTGAGCGAGCTGCTCGTCGCGGTGATGGAAGAGTCCGGCTACCTGCGCGAGCTGCAGGCGGACGAAACGCCCGACGGTCGCGCTCGCATCGAGAATCTCCAAGAGCTGGTCACGGTCGCGCAAGAGTTCGAGAAGAACCCCGAGACCGGCAACACGATCGACGACTTCCTCTCCAACATCGCGCTGATCAGCGACATCGACACGCTCGACCCGGAGTCGTCGTTCGTCACGCTGATGACCATGCACGCGGCGAAGGGGCTCGAGTTCCCGATCGTCTTCCTCACCGGCTTGGA
>JAXDMB010000161.1:0-7152 GCA_034666325.1 Vulcanimicrobiota bacterium | reverse complement strand
GTCGGGCTCAGGTACGGCCTGTGCCCGATCGTGCGTATCACGCCGTTGTCGTCGACCTCGTACGGCGGCAGGGGTCCGGAGGCGAACCCGCCGTGCGTCCAGGCGAGCATGAGTCCTGTGGCCACCGCGGCGATCGTGAGCGTTCGTCGTACGAACGCTCGGGATTGAGCTTTCACGAAACCGTGCATGGATGAAAACCTTTCCAACGTTCGCTTTTGAAGCGAGATGATGCGTTGCAAAACACACCCGGCACACAACGTAGGGTATCGCGTGTTTTCCGTGTGAGGGATGCCGTTGCAGGGTCATCGTAGCAGCGGTGCTTTCAGTCCGCTTTCGCGGCATCCCACCACGCGAGACGTCGAATCTCGCGTCCGGCGGACCGGATTCAGTAGTTCGGACGCATCATGCCGTCGGGGGGCATCATGCCGTCGGGGGGCATCATGCCGTTGGGCGCCACGAGTCCGTCGGGAGGCATCATGCCGTTCGCACCGGCCGGCGCTCCGGCACCGCCACCCGAGAGCAATGCGAAGAGCAAGGCGATCAGAGCCATGGAGATCTCCTCGAAACGAAGGAACGCAAGTCTAGCCTAGCGTTCTTAGTAAGTTCACGCTTATTTTACTAGGCGAGACGGATATTCCCTCTACTCTGCGAACATGGCGCCGCAGTCGTGCGCTAGGTTCCGCGGAAGTCCGGTTTGCGTTTTTCGACGAATGCTCGTGCGCCCTCGGCGTGGTCGTTCGTTTTCTTCAGGATGCTTTGGCCAAGGCGTTCGAAGTTGCGGGCCGTTTCCGGGTCGACGTTCGCGCATTGGTTCAGCACCAGCTTCGCCAAGCCGAGGGCTTGTGGCGCTTTCGCTGCGAGCGTGCGCGCGAAGTTCATCGTGCGCGACAGCAGTTGATCGGCCGGGATCACTTCTTCGATCAGGCCGAGCTGCAGTGCCGTGGCCGCGGGCACCATCTCGCCCGTCATCACCAGGCGCTTCGCGCGCGGCAATCCGACTAATTTCACCAGGCGCGAGCAGCCGCCCGAGCCGGGGATCAAGCCGACGTTGTTCTCCGGAAAGCCGAGCTTCGCCGTGTCGGCCGCGAACCGGAAGTCGCACGACAGCGCGAGCTCCAGGCCGCCGCCCGCCGCGACGCCGTTGATCGCCGCGATCACCGGCACCTCGATCGCCTCGATCTCGTCGAACACGTTGTGGATGTGGCGCACGACGCGGCGGAACGCGCGCGTCGATCCGGCGGCGAGATCGCCCATGCCGCGCACGTCCTCGCCTGCCGAGAAGCCGCGCCCTTCGCCGGTGATCACGAGCACGCGCAGCTCGTCGTCCGCCACCAGCTCGCGCATCACGGCCGCCATCTCGTCGCGCATCTCGCGGTTCCACGCGTTCAGGTTCTCCGGGCGGCTCAGCGTCAGCAGCGCTATGCCATCGGGGTCGCGCTCCAGCTTCAGGTACGTGTATTTCGGCGGCGTGTCGATCATGGCGCGTCTCCCGGGTAGTCGAACTCGGGCCGCACGCCCACCGGCTCGCCGAGGTTCCACAGCGCCCAGTGCAGCTCCATGTCCGCGTTGCGCAGCATCGCGTCGATCTGCGGAATTCCGGTTTCGCCGATCGCCGAGATCAGCGTCGCGCGCGCGTCGCGGATCGTGCCGACCAGCTCCGGTACCGTCATGGCGTCCCTCCCGTGCGATCGAGTGCGCGCCGGAACTCGTGCGGCCGGCGGTCGATGATGCGTTTGGTCTTTATGTCGTAGCGCGGCAGCGTGCCGGGCGGCACGACGTCCACCTTCAGCCGCACGTGCAGCGCCGCATGGATTCGATCGCTCACCGAGCGCGACAGCGCGTCGTACCGTTCCGCGCCGCACGACGGCACCGGCTCACAGCGCACCGTCATCGCGTCGTTGTCGTTCTCGCGCGTGAGGATCAGCTCGTAGAAGCTGCTCACCTCGTCCATCTCGCCGAGCAGGTTCTCCACGGCGGTTTGATAGACGTTCGTTCCGCGCACCGTCACCATGAAATCCGCGCGTCCGAGCACCGCGCCCTCCAGCTTCAGCCACGTGCGCCCGCACGGGCAGGAACGCCGCACGCGAACGAGGTCGTGCGTGCGGTAGTTCAGCAGCGGCTGCGCGGTGTTGGCGAAGCTCGTCACGACGAGCTCGCCGATCTCGCCCTCGGCGATCTCTTCGCCGGTCGTCGGGTCCATCGCCCAGGCGAACACCGTCATCTCGTTGACGTGCACGCCGTCGCCCAGCGGACAGCCCGGCGCCATCGCGTCGATCTCCGCGATGCCGAGCAACTCGCCGGCGACCGCGCCGTACGCGCGCTCGATCGCCGCGCGCACCGCCGGCAGCGCGGTGGGACCCGGCTCGCCGGCGTGATACGTGAACCGGATGGACGACGCGCTCAAGTCCACGCCCATCTCCGCCGCGACCGCCGCCATGCGCAACGCGAACGTCGGCGTGCAGATCAGCACGGTCGGCTTCTTCTCGAGGATCGCGTTGATGTGGCCCTTCGTGTCGAGCCCGCCGCCGGAGATCACGCGGCAGCCGAGCCGCCGCGCGCCCCAGTACGCGCTCCAGAACCCCGCGAAGTTGCCCCAGCCGAACGCGAAGTAGAACGAGTCGACGGGCCGGATTCCGAGCGCCCAGTAGCCATACACCCACGACTCGCCGTAGCGCACCGTGTCGTACATCGAGTACGGGATCTGCAGCGGAACGCCGGTTGTGCCCGACGTTTCCGCGTGATGCGCCACCAGCTCCATCGGCAGCGCCAGCGTCGGACCGTACGGCGGATCCTCGTGCTGCATGTGCACGAAGTCGGATTTGTCGCTGAACGGGATGCGGCGTTTGAAGTCGTCGATGCTGCGGATGTCGCCGGGCTTCACGCCCGCCGCGTCGAGCTTCGCGCGGTAGAACGGCGTGCGTTCGTACACATAGTCGAGCAGCGACGTGAGCTTGTGCAGGTGCAGCGCGTCGAGCCGCTCGCGCGGCATCGTCTCGGCGTGCTGGTTCCAGAACTGCGCGTCGCCGGTCGTGCGCGCTCGCGGCTGCGCGAGGTCGTTCGCCGCGATGGTCATCGGCCGGTGAACTTCGGCTGGCGCTTGCCGAGAAACGCCGCGAGCCCTTCGGTGACGTCGTCGGACGCGAAGAGCTGCGCTTGATGCGAGCGTTCGATCGCGAGCCCGTGATCCAAGCTGCCGTCGAGGCCCTCGTTCACGGCGAGCTTGATGTGGCCTTGCGCGAGCGTCGCGCCCGCTGCGAGGCGCTGCGCGTACGCGCGCACCTCGTCGTCGAAGGACTCCGGCGGCACGACGCGGTCGACGAGCCCGAGCGCGTGCGCGTCGTCGGGCGAGATCGCGTCGCCCGTCACCATCAGGTGCAATGCGGTGCTCTTGTTGATGAGGCGCGGCAGCCGCTGCGTGCCGCCCATGCCCGGCGAGAGCCCGAGCTTCACCTCGCTCAAACCCAGCTTGTACGTGCCGGCGCTCGCGATGCGGAAGTCGCATGCCAGCGCGAGCTCGAGCCCGCCGCCGATGCAATGCCCCGCGATCGCGGCGATGAACAGCTTGGGCGTGCGCGCGATCATGTCGACCGCTTCGTGCGCCAGCAGCAAAAAGTTCGCGAAGCCGGGTTTCGTCGCGCCGTCGAGTGTCGAGATGTCCGCGCCGGAGCAGAAGAACCGCGGCAGGCCGCTGCGCACGACCGCGACGCGAATCGACGCGTCGTCGCGCACCGCGCGCACCGCGGCCGCGAGCTCGTCCAAGAACGGCGCGTCGTACGCGTTGGCCGGGCCGCGCGCGAGCGTGATCGTGCCGATACCGTCCGCGGCTTGCAGTTGCACGGCGCTCGCCGTGCCGGCGATCATCAGAGATACCGCCGGTTCGCGAGGTTGTCGGGAACCGTCAGCCCGAGCTTCTCGATCGCCGGAATCGCTTCGGCGATGTACTTCTGCCGCAGTTCCTCGTTCTCGTGCGTCTTGAGACCCCACTTGACGTACAGCGGCGAGTTGGTCGACGTCGAGCGGCCGAACATGTCGAGCGCCGCGGGCCACCACTTCGCGAGCCGCTCTTGCGCCGCGGCGCGGCCTTCTTCGGTCGCGCAGATCTCGCGCAAGTGCGCGAAGCCGGCTTTCGTGTGGAACGTCTCGTCTTTCTCGAGCTGCGGCGACACCGTCGCGAGGGGCTCGTACGGGCTGCCGCTCCACTCCACGCCGACGTACAGACCGACGCGGTCGATCAGCGCGTGGAACCACGCGAGATCGATCCAGTCCTCGAACGGCAGATGGAACGCGTACTGCTTGATCGGCATCTCCACGTTCGGGTCGACGCCCAGGCCGATGAGCAAGTCCGAGACGATCTCGCCGTGATGGACTTCTTGCTTGATGATCTCCGCCTCGACCGCCATCGCGCGCCCGTGCGGCGCGTAGCGCAGCCCGGCGTCCGCGATCTTCGCCAGCAGCCGGCGGTACTCGGGGTTGCCGTTGTTTTCCAGGTGCTCGGTGCGCAGCAGCTTCACGAGCAGCTCGCGGAACTCGGCGGGCATGGCGGGGTCGTCCTTTTGGAAGGCGACCGGGCGGGACGCGTTGTCGATCACAGGCACCATCTCCGGCAGGTTACATACTGACTGGATAGTATCTTTAGAGATCACCTGCGTCAAGGCGGCGATTTGCTGCGATTCTGGCCGGATAGTAAGGTAAGCGGAGATGAAGCAGGCGGAGCCCGGGGAGCCGCGGCTCACGAAGGCGGCCCAGCGCGAGGCCTCGATCGACCGGCTGACGGAAGCCGCGGCGAGCCTGTTCGTGTCGCACGGCTACCGCTCGACCACGCTCGAGCAGATCGCGGCCGCGGCCGGCTACAGCAAGGGCGTGGTGTACTTCCACTTCGGGAGCAAGACCGCGCTGCTCATGCAGTTGCTCGACCGGGTGGAGACGCACGTGGTGGACGAGGTGATCGCGCGCATCCACGCCGCCGGCGGATCGCCCGCGGCGCAGATGGTCACGTTCCTCCACACGCAGGCGCGGCTCGGCGTCGACCGGAGCGCGGAGGTGCTGCTGCTGCTGATCATGTCGCTGGAGTTCGGCGAACGCGGCGGCGAGGTGACCGACCGCATCCGGGCGATCTACCAGAAGCTGCACGACGTGACGGAACGGATGATCGCGGACGGCCAGACATGCGGCGACTTCCGGCGCGACGTCCCGGCGCGCGAGCTGGCGACGCTCGTCATGGCGGTGCACGACGGCACGTTCCTGGAATGGCACCGCCGCAAAGCGCAGCTCGACGGCCGCGAGATGGTGCGCGCGATGCGGTTCCTGGTGCTGGACGGGCTGGCCGTTCGCTGACGAAGCGGCCGGTAGGGTGACGTGCGCGCTCCCGAACCTGCCACAGGGGCGCTCGACGCCCCGGGCGTACAACCGCCGATGCGCCTGAACGTCTCGACGACGCGGATGCTCATCCTGGTGGTCTCCATCATCAGCGTCATCGCTGGGGTCGAAACGGGGCGCTATCGCTACAACGAGCTCGGGCTGCAGGCATTCGCCGTGTACGCGGTGCCGCTCATCGACGCCGGCATCTCACAGCACACGTTCGTGCTGTACTTCTTGATATCCGAGTCGCTGATTGCGGCACTGTTCGCGCTCACCGGGCTGTTCATCGCGCTGCGCGGTCCGAAGACGCCGATGGCCGTGTTCGCTGCCGTTGCGCTGATGCTGTACGGCGTCACCATTCCGCCCCCCATGCATGCGCTCGTGGTGAACGCGCCCGCACTTCCGTTCTGGCTGCTGTTCGAGCGCAGTTTGGGATTCGGCCTGTTCATCGTGTTCCTGTACGTGTTTCCCGACGGCCGCTTCAACACGTGGACCGTCCGGGTGATGAGCGCGGTGGTGCTGGGCTGGACGCTGCTGTGGCCGTTCGTCCCCGCGGCCAACCCGTACCACTTTCCGCATCCGTGGCCGTTCATCGCGATTGCGGCGCTCTTCGCGAGCGCCGTCGCCTACCAGCTGTACGGCTTCTATCGCGTGCGCACGCCGCTCGAACGGCAGCAAACAAAATGGGTCGTCTACGCGGTGACCGCCTCGGTGGTGGGCGACTTCGTCACGCATCTGCCGTGGCAAGTGTTTCATCTGCCGCGCGGTGCCGACTTGACCGTGCTGCTCGTGCACCAGCCGTTCTTCGTCGCGTTTCAAATCGTCGTGCCGCTGGCGATCGGCTTCTCGGTGCTGTACTACCACATGTGGGAGATCGACTTCGTCGTCAGCCGCACGGTGCTGTACGCCATGATCACCACCGCGGCCGCGGTGCTGTGGGAAGCCGTGAACATCACGTCGGCAAAGCTGATCGAGAAGGCGATGGGACCGCAATCCAGCGCGTTCGCGGGCGGCACCGCGACGGTGATCACCGGCTTCTTGCTAAAGCCGATGTACGAGAATTTCAAGAAACGCGTCGACAAGCACCTCACGCCGCCGACGCTCGACCTTTCCGACGAGTTTCCGGAGTTCGAGCCCGACGTGCGCGTTCGTTTGACCGTGCCGCACGTGGTGACCGCGCTCGTGGAGCACGCACCGTCGCTGTTCGACGTGGCGGACAGCGCGGTGTACCTGTACCGCGACGGGGTGCTCGTGCTGCAGGCGTCGCGCGGGCCGGCCGACGTCGTGGCGCGTGACGGCATCATCGACGACGAGGCATTGGCGACGCTGCGCGAGGGCAAAGCGGCGCGGCTTGGAACCGAGGACGACGCTCCGGTGTTCGTGCCGCTGGTCGTGCCGCGCGCGAAGAATCCCGATCTGCTGGGCGTGCTCGTGCTCGGCCGCCGCGAAGGCGAGAAAGGCTACTCGTCGCTGGAGATCGGCGCGCTCGAGGACATCGGGCGCAAGGCCGGCATGGCGATGTACCTCTCGGAAGCGCGCGCGGCGGTTCCGGTGCGCCTGCCGGGAGCGCCGAGCGCGCCCGCCGTGTGAAGCCGCGCACGTGCGGTTCTCCTCCGGCTGGGTATGAATGCGCCAGCGGAGCACCCGCTTCGCTTTGCGGTACGAGTTCGGACTCGTCCGGGAAGGGCAGTACGGTTGATGCGTGTTCGCCGGCTTCATCCCGTCGGTATGGCTCTCTTCGCGCTTGGCATTTCAGCGTGTAACGGCGGAGGCACCGCGCCCCCGAGCTTGTCG
>JAXDMB010000160.1:0-11954 GCA_034666325.1 Vulcanimicrobiota bacterium | reverse complement strand
GCACGAAGCTCGAGCCGGCGATCTCGACGGCCATCACGCCCGCGTTCGAAAGCTCGCTCGCGGCGCAGTTCGGCGCGCTCGGCGATCCGGTGTGGACGTATCAAGGCTATCGCCAAACGGCCGCCGGCCGAATTCATCAGTACCAGTTCGCGTACAAGCAGGCGACGGTGAGAATGCTGTTCGCGGTCGACCCCGCGGGTTTGGTCAGCACGCTGCTGCTCCAGCCCGTCAAGGCGCCGTAACCACGTACAAGCCCAGCGGCGCCGCGTAGTTCAGCGCGGGCAGCGCGGCCGCGCTCACGCCGCGGCGGCGCAGCTCATCGCGCGGCGCGCCGGCGATGTAGCCGCAATTCAGCACGGCGGCGATCGCCGAGATCTGGTTCGAGCGCACCGCGTACGACGTGCTCGCGCCGTCGGTCACGCGCTCGATCGTCCACGCCGGCGTCGATCCGGACGGCCGGCCGGGCTGCGCGAAGTAGCGTTCGAGCTCGGCCAGCGCGGTCGTCGCGATCTCGCGCGCGGGGCTCTCGCACACCGGCGGGGGCTGCAGCCGGAACGGCTGCGCCGGCGGCGCGGCGGGCAGCGCGAACGTGCGGAACTTCTGCAGCGTGCCCGACGCCGGCGGCAGGTTCACGACGTAGAATCCGGCGGACGGCGAGAACGCGATGGTCGACTGGAAGAAGCTCGCACCGGACGGCACGAACAAGCCGCGCTCGACGGCTTCCGCAGGCTCGGCGACGGAGAGGTGCACGCAGCTCGAGACGCCTTGCGCGAAGTCGAGCCGCGCCGTGGTGAACACGAGGCTGTACGTCTTCGCCGAGCCGGAAAACGTCGTGACGACGCCGCCGATCTGCGGCAGCGGGACGGGGCTGCTGTCGAACGGCGCCGCGAGCTGCTGCACTGCCGGCTGCGCGAGATAGGCGCGAATCGCGTCGACCGCGCTGTCGGTCACGCGCGCGAACTCCGCCGTGCACGCGGTGCCCGGATTGCGCTCGAACGGATCGGCGGGACGCGACGCGGCGAGCCGCGTGACGAGCAGCCCCGGTACCAGCGTGCCCGGCGCGGACGCCGACACACCGGCGTCGCCGCGCAGGTCCGCCGAGCCGGCGCGCGCGCCGCGTCCCACGCCGGCGCTGTACGAAAGCGTGACGGCGCGCGGCGTGGCGGGACGCGCGAGCGTGCCGATACGCAGTCCGGCGGCGTCCGTGTACGGCAGCGCGCCCAGCGGCGAGGCGAACACGCCGGCGTCGGTGTTGAAGACGTTGCGCACCGACGCGACGAGCGTCCCGTATGCGAGCGGATACGCGATCCCCGCGTCCACCAGCGCGTACGCCGGCAGGTTCGCGCGGTTGTTCTTCCCGGTGTACGACGCGCCCAGCAGCAGCTGCACGCCGCGCTCGTCCTGCGGCCGCCAGCTCGCGTAGAGCGCGGCGCGCTGCGCGGGCACGCCGGCGAGCTGGGCCCCCGGACGGCTGACATCGCGCGGATCGTTCAGCCGCGGATCGGCGCTGCGCAGGGTCGCGCGCAGCAGCTCGAACGACGGTTCGATCGCGACGTGCGGCGCGACCCGCAGCGTCCCGCCGGCACGCAGCGAGGCGTAGCGCACGTCGACGCCCGCGACCGGCGTGTCGACGTACACGCGGGCGCGCGGAATCTGCGTGCCCTCGCCACAGCGCACGCGTTCGCTCGCCGCCTGCGAGACCGCGTCGAAATACCCGGCGGGAAACGACGCGTCGGGCAGCGCGGCCGCGCTCACGAGCGCGTCGATCACCGTGTTGCGCTGCACTTCAAGCCGGCCTTGCACGCCGAACGTCGCCCAGCGCGACGTGCCGTCCCAGCCCAGGCGCACCGACGCGAGCGACGCGCGCGTCGCCGCGTCGCCCGGCACGTAGCCGCGCGCCGTTCCGCTCGCGCAGTCGAAGCTGAGGCCCTGCGGATCGGTGAGCAGCCCCGTGCGGCCGTCGGGCGTGACGATCGCTCCGGCGTCGGTGCGCAGCGTGACGGTCTGCGCGCGCGTCGGCCGCCACGCCAGCGTCGCGTTCGCGAGCACGCCGCGTGGTAGCGCGCTGGTGCTCGCACCGTTCACGCCGAGCGCCAGCGACATGACGGGTCCGAGCCGCACGCGGTCGCTGACGTCGATCTGCTGCGAGACGCGGTCGAGCGAGAACGACGACGTCGTGCCGGGCGCGCCGCCGCGGCCGGATGTCGCGGACGCGACGGTATCGTAGCGAAGCACGACGTCATGCGGGCCGGCTCCCAGGGCGACCACGGCGAACGCACCGCGCGTCGAGCTCTGCGCGAGCGCTTCGAACGGCGCCTGCGCCCCGTCGATGCGCCGCTGCAGGAGGTCGGCCGTCACGTTCGATGTACGAGCGTACGCGGTCACCTGCACCGTCGCACGGCCGGCGGTTCCCAGCGCGCTGAGCGACGCGAGCTCGAACGCGCTGTGCGCGCGGTTTCCCGGTCCGTAGCCGCACGGCAGCGCGGCCGATACCTGCAGGCAGATCAGATCGAGGTCACGGCTCGAGCGCAGCAGCGTCGTCGCGAAGGTCGCGGCGCCCGCGCGATAGCGCAGCGAGACGAGATCGCCGGTACTGCGGTTCTCGCCCGGATGCGCGTAGTCGAGCCCGCTCTGGTCGGCGAAGCGCGCGTCGTCGGCAAGGCTCGGCGTGCTGCGCGCCGCGTGGACGATCGCGATCCCCAGATTCCCCGCGCTGCCCGTCTCCGACACCGACAGCGCGCCCCGGTCGAAGCTGCCGTACGACGCGTTCACGCGGCCTTGCCAGATCCGCGTCGGCGTGAGCGTGCGAAACGCGACGGTGCCGGCCGGCGCGCCGGCCGACGCACCGAACGACACGGTGGACGACGCGAACAGATCGCTGCTCAGACCGCTCACGTCCGTCGCCGTGCCGGGTGCGCTCAACGGGATGCCGTCGAGGCTCAGTCCCGTCTGACCGGCCGGATGGCCGTCGAGCGAGACGTACTGGCCGGCGAGCGGCGTATCGTCCTGCGCGAGCTGCACGCCCGGCACGGCGCCGAGCGCCTCGGCGAGCGTCGGCGCGAGCGCGACCGCGGTCGAGCGCGCGGTGAGCGTGCTCGTGTCGGCGGGCGCGGACTGGCGGATCTGCACCGTGCCGATCACGCGGAGCTGCGCGGCCGCCGCGACGAGCCGCGCGGCGACGTCGACGCGCCGGCCGGCGAGCACCTCGAACGGCTCCGAGAGCAATGCGCGGTAACCGGCGCGCGATACCGCGACGCGGTAGCGCCCTTCCGGAATCCCGGCGAACACGACGTCGTCGCGCGTGTCCGAGATATCGGTGATGGTGACGTCGCCGCGCAGCACGACGCGCGACACGAGCCGCTTACCCGTCTGCGCGTCGGTGACGGCGACCGCGACGGTGCCGGTGTCGCGCGCGCCGGACTCGGCCGCCGAAACCGCCGCGCCGGCGCCGCAGCACAACGCCGGCGCGACGAGCAGCCAAAGTCCGCAAAGCAGCCTGCGCGCGGCGGCCGAACGCGCCGCCTGTCGGTCTTGTCGATCGGTCTCGCTCACGCCTCACCCGCATGCGAAATGTGCAGCCCGCCACCGGCTCGTCACGGCACTTCCCGCCGCTGCGCGAGCGCACCCGCCGTGTGTTTCTTCTTTCCGAACGGCCGCTGCGCGTGCTACGGTTGTCGCATGAGAAGCTTCGCTCGCTTCGCCGCGGCTGCGTTCGCGGCGGTCGCGCTGACCGGCCCGGTGCTCGCCGATCCGGTCGAGCAGGCGCGCCCGGACGCGGTCGCCGCGCGGCCGACCGCGGTCGTGGTCCGGATCGAGGGCGGATTCCATCCGGAGAACCGCTGGCTGTGGTACGAGCTCGACGGAACGGCACGCTTCGAGGGCATGCTGCCCGGGCAGCGCGGCCGCTTCCGCTCGCGCGTCGACTTCGCGAAGGTGGAACGGCTGATAGCGGATGCCGGCCTCTGCACGCGGCAGGCGCCGGCCGTGCGCCGCGCCGGCATGGACATGTTCACGTACCGCGTGAGCGTTCGCTGCGGCGATGGCTGGCGGCTGTTCACGACATACGACGCCTTCGAGCCGGCCGGGGACGCGCACGTGCGTGACGCGGTCCGCGCGCTGCAGCACCTCGCCTCGACCCTCGCCTGGTCGCCGTCGAACGAGGACGTCGCACCGCCCCAAGCGCGCGATACGGTGCGCCGCGCGGACGCGCCTACGCCCTGACGCGCGGGCATTCGCCGCACGAGGCGAACCGCGCCGCGCGGCGCTAAGCGGCCAGGAAGCGTTCGAGCGCGGGGACGAAGCGGTCGAACGCGTCGCGCTGCAGCGAGTGGCTCGCGCCGGTGAACACCTCGACGCGCACGCGAGGGCCGCCGAGCTCTCGAAACTCCGCGCGCTCCTCGTCCGGGACGACGCTCCGCTTGGGGTCGGCGACCGCGAGCAGCAACGGCTTCGGATAGTCGTGGACGAGCTTGCGCAAGTCCCAGTCGCCCGCATCGATCGCGTTCTCTTCGCCTAAGGCGATGACGGGATCGAGCGTGAGCCGGCGCATCGCGTGCAGCTTCGACTCGATCTCGATGTCCGGCAGCGCCGCGTGCGAGCGGCGGATGTCGGCCTCGCGCTCCTCGCGCGACGGAACGAACATTTCCCGGTACGCGGGTAGCGTGTACTGATTCCACACGCCGGCGAGCACGCGCAGCATCGGGTCGATCGCCGCGACGCGCGACACGCCGATCCGCCGCCCGCCCGCAACGACGACCGCGCCGCCCCACGAATGGCCCACCAGCGCATGAACCGGCTCGCCGACCGCTGCGACGACCTCGGCGAGATCCGCGACGCTGCGCTCGAACGACATCGGCCCTTTCACCGAACTGTCCCCGTGCCCGCGCTGATCGTACGCGACGACACGATAGCGATCCGCGAGATGCTCGCCGATACGCGCCCACCCGCGCCGCGACGACCCGAGCCCGTGCACAGCAACGACGAGCGGCCCGCGCTGACCCCACCGCTCGATTGTCGTCTCGGCGCCGTCAGCGAGCAGCACGCGCTGTTCGTGCGTGATCACGAGCGTTTCACCGTTGCGTGAAAGCGCCGCACGATCACAGGCCTTTCACCGTTGCGCGGACGCTGCCGTGCGCGCGCGGGTTGCCCAGCGCGTGGACGCCGTCGTGCACGCCGAAGCGTTCGAGCACCGTTGCCGCTGCCGCGTAGGGGTCGAGGTCGTCGCCGAGCTCGCCGACCGCGGTTTCGATGCGGCCTTCCAGCGTGCCGAGCGCGAGCTGGCGCACGCGGTGCGCGAACGCGGCGCGGCGCTTGTCGCGAATCGCGCCGCTTTCGCGCAGCCACATGTCGTGCGCGACGACCGCGTCCCACAGTTGCGCGATCCCTTTGCCCGCGAGCGCCTGCGTCGCGACGAGCTCCGGAATCCAGCCGCTGAAGTTCAGCATCTCCATCATCGAGCGGATCTCGCGCTGCAGCTGCAGCGCCATCGGGTGATCGCTCTTGTTCACCACGAACACGTCCGCGATCTCGAGCACGCCCGCTTTGAGCACTTGCACGGAATCGCCGCTGCCGGGCTGCAGCGCGACGAGCGTCGTGTCGGCCACCTCGGCGATCTCGATCTCCGACTGCCCGACGCCGACCGTCTCCACCATCACGACGTCCTTGCCGAACGCGTCCATCAGCGACACCGCGTCGGCTGTCGCGCCGGCGAGCCCGCCGAGATGGCCGCGCGACGCCATCGACCGGATGAAGACGTCGGGATCGGTGAAGTGCTCGGTGAGCCGGATGCGGTCGCCGAGCAGCGCGCCGTGCGAGAACGGCGAGCTGGGATCGACCGATATGACGCCGACCGTCTTTCCTTGCGCGCGAACGTGCGCGACGAGCGCGCCCGTCAGCGTCGACTTGCCGACGCCGGGCGGGCCTGTCAGGCCCACCGTGATCGCGCGCCCGGTGAGCGGGTAGAGCGCGCGGATCAATTCGGCGCCGCGCCCCGACTCGCAGCGCGAGATCGCCCGGGCGAGCGCGCGCGGGTCGCCCGCGCGAAACGCTCGCAGCAATTCCGTTCCGGAAACAGGGCCCTCCGTCATCGCGCCTCGGCGTTCACGGGCGCGCGACGGGGTTCCCGTTCCTGCGCTCGGCCGCGCCTACGCCGACTTCTCCTCCGCGACGCGCTCGACGGCTTCGGCCAATTCGTCGACGGCATGCTCGAGGTTGTTGAACTTCGCCGCGATCTTGCGGCGGTCGATCCGCCCGGTCAACGGCTCCGTGACGTCCTGGATGAAGGTCCGCCGGTCGACCCGCTGCCGGACTTCGTGCAGGATATCTTTGACGCTTCGCTCGTCCTCTTCCATCACGTCGAGGCTCCTACCCTAGCTGTCGAGCCAGCCAAACGGTTTGAAGGGGTCCCCTTTTTGGGCAGTCCCGGGACTCGACCACCCCGTCCGCGTACCCGTGGCTGGTGAGCGCTTCCGGCTACGTACGGACCCCGACGATCGCGGACGACCGCATCGTTTTCGCATGCGAGGACGACCTCTGGGCGGTGGGCACCGAGGGGGGCGTCGCGCGCCGTCTCACGGCGACCGAGGGGGAGTGCACGCTGCCGCGCCTGTCGCCCGACGGCACGCGGCTCGCGTTCGTGGGCCGCGAGGAAGGCAATCCGGAGCTTTATGTGATGCCCGCCGAAGGCGGCGTCGCGCGGCGCATCACCCACCTGGGCAGCGACGTTCTGAACTGCTGCGGCTGGTCGCGGGACGGGCGTTTCGTCTACTTCTCGTCGGACGCGGGCTCGCCGTTCGTCAAGGAGACGCTCGCGTTTCGCATCGACGCCGACGGCGGCGAGCCGGTGGAGCTCGGGATCGGGCACGCGATGACGCTCGACGTCGCCGCGAACGGCGCGACGCTGCTCGGCCGCAACGCGATCGACCCCGCGCGCTGGAAGCGCTATCGCGGCGGAACGGCCGGACATCTGTGGACCGACGCGCGGGGCGACGGCGAGTACGCGCGCATCTGCAAGAACGTCGCCGGCAATCTCGTGTGGCCGGTGTGGCTCGGCGAGCGCGTTCTGTTCCTGTCGGATCACGAGGGGATCGGCAACCTGTACTCCGTCGCGCCGGACGGCGCCGATCTGCGGCGGCACACGAACGAGCGCGAGCACTACGTGCGCTTTCCGTCGACCGACGGTACGCGGGTGGTGTACGCGTGCGGCGGCGAGCTCGTGCTGCTCGACCCGCGCGACGGAACCGTGCGGCGCGTTGCGGTGCAGATGCCGTCCAACGCGCAGGAGACCGCGCGCCGTTTCGTCGACGCGGCCGAGCTGCTCGAAGTGTTCCAGCCGTCGCACGACGGCACGGCGCTCGGCATCGTCACGCGGGGGCGAGCGTACACGATGCCGCTGTGGGAAGAAGCCGTCACCGAGCACGGCATCGGCGCGGCGAGCGCGGGTGACGCCGGCGCGCGCCGGCGGCTTCTCACCTGGCTGCACGACGACAAGCGCGTCGCGTACGTCGACGACTCGGCCGGCTACGAGCGCATCGCGATCGTGCCCGTGGATCAAAGCGAACCGCCGCGCTACGCGACGAGCGCCGACGCGGGCGTGCTGCACCAGCTCGTCGCGTCGCCGGCCGGCGAGCGGTTCGCGTTCGCGAACAACCGCAACGAGCTATGGCTGCTCGACGCGGGCGGCGAGCCGCGTCTGCTCGACCGCAGCGTGGGCGAGCGCATCGACGACCTCGCGTTCTCGCCCGACGGGCAGTGGCTCGCGTACGTCTGGTCGCCCAAGGCGCACACGGCGATCGTGCGCCTGGTGGAATGCGAGACGGGCCGCATCGTCGACGCGACGAGCGCGCTGCGCGAAGACCGTTCGCCCGCGTGGGATCCGGAAGGCAATTATCTGTACTTCCTCTCGACGCGCGACTTCCACCCGGTGTACGACGCGCTCCAGTTCGAGCTGAGCTTTCCCGAAGCGTGGCGGCCGTATCTCGTGACGCTGCGGGAGACGCTGGCGAACCCGTTCGTCCCGAAGCCCGCGCCGCTGCACAAGCGCCGCGACGACGACGATGACGACGACGATGACGATGAGAAGAAGGAACCGAAGCCGCCGGTGGTCGTCGAGGCCGACGGCTTGCCGCAGCGCATGCTCGCATTTCCGGTGGACGAGGGCGCGTACGACCGCATCGTCGCCGCGAAAGGACGCGCGATCTTCTCGCGCTTTCCGGTGCACGGAATCCGCCCGAACGACCGCGACGCCGAAGACTCCGAAGGCGAGCTGTACGCGTACGACTTCGAGGAGCAGCGCGGCGCGACGCTGGCCGTCGAGATCGAGGACTTCGTGCTGGGCGCCGACGCGCGCACGCTGGTGTATCTCTCGCACGGCAAGCTGCGCGCGATCGACGCGGGCGGCGATCTGCCGGAGGACGGCGACGCGGACGACAAGCCGCCGCAAGAGATCGGCCGGCGCACGGGCTGGCTCGACCTCGGGCGCATCAGCGTGCTCGTGGAGCCGCGCGCGGAGTGGCGGCAGATGCTGCGCGAAGCGTGGCGACTGCAGCGGGAGAACTTCTGGGACCCGCAGATGTCGGGCATCGACTGGAACGCCGTGCTGCCGAAGTACGAAGCGCTGCTGCCAAAGGTGCGCACGCGCAACGAGCTCTCGGACGTGATCTGGGAGATGCAGGGCGAGCTCGGCACGTCGCACGCGTACGAGTCGGGCGGTGACAAGCCCATGCCGCCGCAGTACAAACGCGGCTTCCTTGGTGCCGACGTCGTGTGGGACGACGCGCTGCGCGCCTATCGCGTGCGGCGCATCCTGCGCGGCGATCCGTGGAACCGCGACGCGGACTCGCCGCTCGCCGAGCCCGGCGTGGACGTGAAAGAAGGCGACCTGATCGTCGGCATCGGCGGGCGCGCGGTGACGGCGCAGAACGGCCCCGGCGCGCTCTTGGTGAACCAGGCCGGGCGCGACGTGGTGCTCTCGGTGGTGCGCGGCGCCGGCAGCACGCCGCGGCGCGTGCTGGTGCGCACGCTGCGCGACGAGCGCATGCTGCGCTATCGCGCGTGGGTCGACGCGAACCGCGCGCTGGTGCACGCGCGCACGAAAGGCCGCGTCGGCTACGTGCACGTGCCCGACATGGGACCGTGGGGCTTCGCCGAGTTCCACCGCGGTTATCTCACGGAGTTCGACCGCGACGGCTTGATCGTGGACGTGCGCTACAACCGCGGCGGCCACGTGTCGGCGCTGCTGCTCGAGAAGCTGGCGCGCAAACGCGTGGGCTACGACGTGTCGCGCTGGGCGCCGCCGTTTCCGTATCCGGAAGAGTCGGTCAGCGGCCCGATCGTCGCGGTCACCAACCAGTTCGCAGGCAGCGACGGCGATATCTTCAGCCACTGCTTCAAGCTGTACGGCCTCGGACCGCTGGTGGGCATGCGCACGTGGGGCGGCGTGGTCGGAATCAACCCGCGCCAGCGTCTAGTCGACGGAACCGAGACGACGCAGCCGGAGTATTCGTTCTGGTTCACCGACGCCGGTTGGGGCGTGGAGAACTACGGCACCGACCCGACGCACGAGGTGGACGTCTCGCCGCAGGACGTGCTGCGCGGCGAGGACCCGCAACTCGCCGAATCGCTGCGCCTGATCGAAGAAGCGCTCACGACGTCGCCCGCGCGGCCGGAGTTTCCGCCGCGTCCCAACCGGGGGATCGCGCGATGAGCAGCGGCGTTGCGCGCAAACCGGTCGTGTTCTCCGGGATTCAGCCGACCGGACAGATTCACGTCGGGAACTACTTCGGCGCGGTGAAGCGCTGGGCGGCGGAGCAGGACCAGTTCGAGAACATCTTCTGCCTGGTCGACATGCACGCGCTCACCGTTCCGCAAGACCCCGCGGTGCTGCGCGACAAGACGCTCGAAACGGCGGCGATTCTGCTCGCGGCCGGCATCGATCCGGCGAAGTCGCATCTGTTCGTGCAGTCCGACATCGCGGAGCACGGCGAGCTCGCGTGGTATCTGAGCTGCGTCGCGTCGATGGGCCAGCTCAACCGCATGACGCAGTACAAAGAGAAAGCGGAGAAGCAGCGCGAGGGCTCGCGCGTCGGGCTGTTCACGTACCCGCTGCTGATGACCGCCGACATCCTGCTGTACCGCACCAACCAAGTGCCGGTGGGCGCGGATCAGAAACAGCACGTCGAGCTCACGCGCGACATCGCCGAGCGCTTCAACGCCACGTTCGGCGAGACGTTCGTGATCCCGCAGCCGGTGATTCCGCGGGTCGGAGCGCGCATCATGGGCCTCGACGACCCGACGAAAAAGATGAGCAAGAGCACGCAGAAGTCGGGCCACGCGGTCGGCGTGCTCGACACGCCGGACCAGATTCGCAAAGCGGTCATGTCGGCGAAGACCGACTCGGGCACGGAGATCCGGTTCGATCCGGAGCGGCCGGGCGTGACGAACCTGCTGTCGCTCTACATGGTCGCGACGGGCGCGTCGCAGGACGAAGCGGAGGCGCGGTTCGCGGGCAAAGGCTACGGCGATCTGAAGCGCACCGTAGCCGAAGCGCTCGTCGAAGAGCTGCGCCCGCTGCAGGAACGCTATCGCGCGCTGCGCGACGACCCGGCTGCGCTCAACGCGCTGCTGGCGGCATCGGCGAACGCGATCCGCCCAACCGCGCGCACCACGGTCGACGCGGTGAAGCGCGCGATGGGCGTGGGCCACTAGCCTCGTTTCGATCGCGACGGCCGAGCCGCGCCTTACAAGCGCGGGTCGACCGGTTCGCTTTCGAGCGCGAGGACCCCGAACACGCACTCGTGCACCGCGCGGAGCGGCGCGCGCTCCACGAAGCGGTGCAGCGCTTCGAGACCGAGAGAAAACTCCTGCAGCGCGAGGCGGCGCTTCGTGCTCAAGCCGCGTTCGCGCAAGCGTTCGAGCTGATCCGGCAGCGTGTACTCGGGGCCGTAGACGATGCGCAGGTACTCGCGGCCGCGCACCTTGAGCGCCGGCTGCACCATGCCTTTCTGCTTGCGCGTCACGAACGTCCACGGCTTCACGACCGCGCCCTCGCCGCCGCTCGCGGTAAGCTCTTCCCACCAGCGAACCGCATCGGCGCACTGCTGCTCGTCGTCGAGCGCGACGTCGCGGTACGCGGTCGCGAGCAGCAGCCCGGGATCGGCGGCGCAGATCTCCGCGAGCGTGTGGAGATGCCACATGTGGTCGCGGTCGTCGTACACGGCGCCTTCGGTCGCGAGCAGATGGAACGGCGCGAGCACGAGGTCGTCCACGCTGTGAACCGGACGGACATACCGGCGGAACGCATCGGCGTACCGCAGCGCCGCGTCACCGCGCGCTTCGATTCGTTCGAGAAGCGCGGTCGCGTCAACGCCGCGCGCGATCGCGGTGCGCAACTCTCCCGCGGCCGCGCCGAGGCCCGCGACGGCGGCTTCGCCGACCGGCGCGTACTGCGCGTCGACCAGCGATTGCGCTTTGGCCGACCACGGCATCAGCTCCGCGTCGATGCAGAGCCAGTCCGTATTGAAACGCGCCCAGAAGCCGCTGCGTTCGAGCGCAGTCGCGAGCCGGTCGAGCAGCGCGGCGTTCAGCGCGTTGTCGGCGAAGAACGGGCGGCCGGTGCGCGTCAGGACGACGCCGCGCTCGCCGGTGTCGACGCCGAAGCGGCGGCGCGCGGCGGCCGCGTCCCGCGCGAGCACGACGACGGTGCGGCTGCCCATGTGCTTCTCCTCGAGCACCACGCGCGTCACGCCGCCGCGGCGGAAGTGCGCGAACGCTTCATCGGGATGCTCTAGGAGGTTCTCGCGCCGGCTCGTCTCCGACGGCGACATCGTCGGCGGAAGGTAGATGAGCCAGCGCGGGTCCACGCACCAGCGGCTCATCACGTCCAGCGCCGCGGCAGCGTTCTCCGCCGGAATCGTCACATGCGGAATGAAGCGCGTCGCGACGTGCCGTTTTCCGAG
>JAXDMB010000159.1:0-11605 GCA_034666325.1 Vulcanimicrobiota bacterium | reverse complement strand
CTCGTCGAAGCGCCCGCCCACCGCGTCCAGCCGCGAGCGGCGCACCGACACGTTGGTGGTCCAGAACCAGTTTCCGCTGTAGTTCTTCGGCGTCCACACCGGTAGGGGCAGCGCGTCGAACGACTCGGTGTTGATCGCCGCGCCGCGCACCACAACGTCGCCGTGCTTCGCATCGGACGCGAGGTGCTGCGCCGCGAACACCGGCGTCGGCAGCACGTCGTCGTCGATGAAGGCGATCCGCTCGCCGGTGCAGCGCGCGATTCCGGCGTTGCGCGCTTTGGCGAGCCCGCCGTTTTCCTGGTTCACGACGGTGAACGCGCACGTGGCGATGCGGCGCGCGCGCTCGATCACCGCGGGCGTGTCGTCCTTCGAACCGTCGTTCACCAGCACCACCTCGTACTGATCCGCAGGCAGCGTCTGGTCGAAGCACGCTTCGAGCACCCGCTCCAGCAGATGCGCGCGGTCGTACGTGCAGAGCTGGATCGACAGCTTCACATCAGAACCGCGTCGTGCAGATCGGCGGGTGATCCGCGCGAAACGCGGCGTCGACCAGGTCGAGCTTCGCCCGCGGCTCGAGCGTCGCGAGGCGGTGGCGCACGACATCGCGCAAGCGCAGCGATCCCATCACGACGGACGAGAGGTCGGCGATCCCGATGGACAGCGTAGCATCCGGCTGCGCGGATGTGCCGTCCGATTGCGCAGCCCCGTCACGCGGCGGTCCACCGGGAACTGCTGCGCTGCGCGGCGCGCCGTGCGGGCCGAAGTAAACCGTCCATGCGCCGTTGGTGTCCGGCAGGAACGCGTCCGTGACGTCGAGCTTCAGCGTGAACGGAATTGGGCTTGACGGAAGGTGTGCGAGCGCGGCTTGCACGTCGAGGATGCGGTACATGATGCCGAGGCCCGTTTCCGCGACGCGGTGCGATGCGGGCGGCGCGACGGCGAGATCCGATCCGTCGCGCGGGTCGGTCGCGGCGAGATAGAACGCTTCGTCCTGCACTTCGAATGCGATGCGCGCGAACTGGTCCTGCTGCGCGCGGAGATGTCCGAGCAGCGCGGCGAGATACGATTCGTCCTCGTATGCGAGATCGCGGACGACGAGCTCGTCGCGGTTGCGCAGCTCGTCACCGCCCACCGTGAGGCCGCCGACCAGCGCGCTCGTCTGCATGAACGCGCGCAGCTCGCCGCCGTCCTCCACGCCGACGTGGCGCAAAGCCGGATCCGCGAGCGCGCGCTCCGCCGGAATGCGGTGCTTCGCGATGAGGCCGTGCGTCGTGCTACGCACCCGCTCGTAACATGCGAGCAGCGCGTCCGCATCCGTCTCGCCGAGCAGCCGCGCCGTGCCGCGCGCGCCGTCGTCGCGCAGCGCCGCGGGCCGGAGACGATAACGGCGCACCGGCGTGCCGTAACCGAACCCCAGCGCGCGGTAGAAGTCGAGCCGAAACGGGTGCAGCACCGCGAACGGCGCGCCGCGGCGCCGGTACGCGTCGAGATACCACCCGATCATGGCTCGCGCGATGCCTTGCCGCTTGTGCGCGCGCGACACGGCCACGCTGCCGACGCCCCCGCTGAGCGCGTCGCGCCCGCGCACGTTCATCCGGTAATCGTACAGACGCATCGCGCCGACGGGCGCGCCGTCGCGCTGCGCGACGACCCACGACGTGTCGGGATGCGTCACGCCGTCCGCGATGCGGTCGGCCATCTTCGTGAGGTCGTCCGCGGTCAGCACGCGCATGATCGGGTACGCGTCCGCCAGCAGACGCGCGACCCCCGCGAACACGGCCGGTTTCTCACCCGCCGAAAGCGCGCGGATCTCCAGCGCAGCCGCCGTTGCGGTCATCAGTAGAGGCGCTTTCCGTTCGGCACCGCGAACACCGGGCGCACGAGCACCACGTTGCCGTCCTCGTCGTCCATGCCCAACACGAGCACCTGGCTCTCGAAGCCGGCGATACGCTTGGGCGAGAAGTTCACCACCGCGCACACCTGCGTGCCGATCAGCTCGTTCGCCGCGTGCCGCTTGGTGATCTGCGCGGACGAGCGGCGCTCGCCGATCTCCGGCCCGAAGTCGATGCGCAGCGCGTACGCGGGCTTGCGCGCGCCGGCGAGCGGCTCGGCGGCGAGAACCGTTCCGGCGCGCACGTCGACGCGCAGAAAATCGTCGTAGGCGATCACGCGTCAGCGTTCGGCGGTGGCGACGAGCAGTCCGTCGAGCGCCGCGAGGATCGCGCTTTCGTCGAGCTCGCGCACGCAGGCGAAGTCGGGACAGGTCTCCTTGCGGTGGTCGGGCGGGCACGGATACGTCGGCCGCACGACCGCGACGCGCCGTCCCTTGGGCGCCCAGCGGTCCGGCTCGTCGGTTTGCAGCGCGAACATTCCCACGGTCGGCGCACCGACGGCGGCCGCGACGTGCATCGGCCCGGAGTCCATTGCAACGACCGCGCGCGCGCGCTCCGCGACCGCGGCGAAGGCGCCGATGGACGTCGCGCCGGCGATCGCGGTGACACCGGATCCGGCGCCGTCGGCGATCGCTTGCGCGATCGGCTCGTCCTCGGGCGCGCCGGTCAGCAGCACCGGAACGCCGTCACGCGCGACGAGCCTGCGCGCGAGCGCGACGAAGCCCGCGATCGGCCAGCGCGCGCGCTGCGCGGAAAGCCCGCGCGTCGCGTGCAGCACGTAATACGGCGCGGTGACGCCGTGCACGCGCAGCAGCGCGTCAGCCGCGGCGCGCTCGTCGTCACGCAGCGTGAACTCCGGCGTCGCGTCGCTCACGTCGCAGCCGATCGCGCGCGCGTAGTCGAGTAGAATCTGCGTCCAGTGCGTCGTGCGGTCGCCGAGCTCGCTGCGCACAAGAACGCGGTGCGTGAACAGCGGCGAGTACAGCCGTCGCGCTTGACCGGCGCGCACCGGAACGCGCGCAAGCCACGGCAGCAGCGCGTTCTGCAGCGTCGCCCACGTGACGACGGCGGCGCCGTAGCGCGCGGGGAGCGGGTCGCCGAGCGCGATCGTGCGGTCGATCGAGGGAACGTGCGCCGCCAGATCCGTGTGCGCCGGCAGCACCACCGCGTCGACCGCCGCGAACCGCGTCCGCAGCGCGCGCGCCACCACGCCCGCGAGGAGCGTGTCGCCGATCCCCCCGCCGGCCGCGACCAGCAGAGCGCGCTCAGAAGCCATCCAGCACCGCTTCGATGAAGCGGCTGCCCGCACCGCCGTCGACCTCCGAGGCGCGAAACGCGCGGTAAGGCGACGCCCACGGCCGCCAGCGCCGCACCTGCGCCTCGAAATGCTCGTCCGGGAACACGTCGATGACGCGCGCGCAGATCATTCCGGCGACGTGCGCCGCGCCCGTGTCCACCGAGACGACGAGGTCGGCGAAATTGAGCGTCTCGACCCACGCGCGCAGGCTCGGGAACGTCTCCGGCGTCACGCCGGCCAGCTCGCGCACCGCCTCGGCTTCGCCCGGCGCGGCGACGATGCGGGCATACGGCGCGAGCCGCTCGAGCAGGGTGCGCAGCGTCTGCGGCGCCACGCCGCTCGCCACCCACTTCGGCCCGGCCTGGACGATGATGTTGGTGCCGTCGCCGGCGTTGGTCATCGGCCGCGCGAGCAGCACGCCGCGCGTCGCCCGGCGGTCCGCCGGCGGAGCAGGCTCGCGCACGAGCCCGGCGCCCAGCCGGTACATCACTTCCACCTCGTGCGCGTCCTCCGCGCCGATCCGCTGCGAGCGGCTCACGGTGCGCGTGGTGCGCGCCCGCGCCCAGAGCGTCTTGAGCGGTCGCGCCCACCCGGTGGTGAAGCCGACGCGCTCGGGCACCGGTGCCGCAAGCGCGAACGCCTCGGGCTCCTCGCTCGCGATCAGCGCGACGTCGTACCGCATCGCCGCGATCTCCGCATTCGCGCGCGCTGTGCTCTCGGCCGTCGAGCCGTGCGCGGGCCAAGGAATCCGCTCGAGCACGTGCTCCGCGGCGATTGCGTTGGGCGCGAACAGCCCGGCGTTGCGCGTCGTGAGCGCGACGCCGACTACGTGCCCCGCATCGCGCAGCGCGGCGATGAGCGGCACGCAGACGGCGGCATCACCGATCCCGTCGAGCCGCACCAAAAGAACGCGCATTTAGCGATACAGACGAAGCAACGAGCGCCGCACGATCGCGCCGAACCTATTCGTCGTTACCCGGCCGTGCGGCGCGCAGCTGGCGGTCGAGCTCTTCGGTGTACACGCTGTCGAGCAGCGCCGTGCGCGCGAGTTGCGCGACCGCGGTCGGAACGCGCTCGGACGTCGCCAGACCCGCCCATAGCGGCTGCGCGACCGCGGGCGCGAGAATGCGCGCGCGTACGAGGTTGAACGCATACGCGCCCGTCGCGAGCTTCACGCGTGCGGTCGGCATCTTGCGCACGAAGCGTGCCGCCATGCGCGCTTTCTCGATCGCTTTGCCGAGCGCGTCCTCGAGCGATTCGGGCGTGGGCGGCTTGATGTGCCAGAGATACGCGTCCCATGCGAACGCACGCCGCACGCCGTGCTCGCGCAACCGCGCGCCGAGCTCGGTATCTTCCCAGCCGTACAAGTCGAAATCTTCGTCGAAACCGCCGACCGCGCGCAGCGACGAGGCCCGCACCGACACGTTGCACGTCACGAAGAACGCCCGCGAGAAGTTCGCGGCGGCCGGCGCGGGGCGGTGCGCGGGATCCGGAACGTTCACGATCGGACCCGAGACCGCGAGCGGAAAGATGTCCGCGTCGTGCGCTTTCGCGTGCGCGGCGAGAAAGTGCGGCGGCGTGACGACATCGTCGTCCACGAACACGATCGCGTCACCGCTCGCGCGCGCGATCCCGGCGTTGCGCGCTTTGCCGCGGTTCGGCTCTTTGACAAAGGCGTACACGGCGCCGTGCTTGCGCGCGATGTCCGGCGTCGCGTCGGACGAACCGTTGTCGACCACCACGAGCTCGTACTCCGGCGCGTTCTCCTGCGCGCGCAGCGACGCGAGCGCGGCATCGAGCAGCACGGCACGGTCCTTGGTGGCGATGACGACGGAAAACTTCATTCTGACAGCGCTTCGCCCCAGGCTCCGCGCCCCCCCCCGCGGAGCGGCGGGGCCCCCACCCAGCGAGCGCGCTCGCAATGCTCGTACGACCTCGATTCCCCGAGGGCGCGCTCATGCACGGTCGTACTCGAGAAGAAACGCCGCCATCCGTTCCGCCGCGCCGACGTGGTGGCGGTAGAGATTGCGCAGCTCGGTGCCGGTGCGCTCGCACCAGCCGGAATCGTTCCAGCGCTCGGCGGCGACGTGCGCGACCTGTGACGGCAAGAGCGTTCCGGCGATCTCCACGTCGAGATCTTTGCCGGCGTCAATGTTCGGCTGCGCGAAGTGCTCGAACCGCTTCGCGACGGCGATCACGGCGGCGCGCTTCACCGGCGTGCCGATGAACGGCAGCTTCCCGACGTACTGAAGCGGACCGCCGATCACAACGAGCTCGGGAGCGTTGAGCGGCGTGCACACCACGGCCGGAACGCCGAGCGCGGCCAGCTCGATCACCTTCGTGCCGGGGATCGTGATCGCGAGCCGCGCGTGCGCCGCGGCACCCATCGCCGCGCGTACGAGCGGAAACCGCGCGTTCTCCGCGACGATCTCGCCGCCGCTCAATTCCGCCGGCGCGCCGTACGCGAGCGGATGCTCGCCGCCGCGGGCGAGCGCGTCGCGCAGCACGGCATCGCTGACGAACGGCGAGCCGGCGAACGCGACCGGCACGTCCGGCAGCATGCGGCGCAAATTCAGCGCCACGCGCACGAACAGCGGGAACACGTTCGCGATCTCGTGCTTGCGCGAGCCGGGAAAGAGCACGATCCCGTCGCGGGCGGCGTCGCTGGGCGGATCGCCGTACGCGCCCGACGCTTCACCGAGCGCGCCGTCGATCGCGAGGTTGCCGACGACGCGAATGCGGTCTTCCGGCGTGCCCCATTCCAGCAGCTGCGTCTTGTTCGCCGCGTCGACCGCGAACACGCGCGCGAACTCGGACGCGTACTTCTTGCGCGAGAACTTGTACGACGTCGCGACGCCGCCCAAGCGCCCGTGCACGCGCGCGGCGTGCGAGAGATCGCCGCCGAGATACTGCACGCGGTCGAACTCCGCGGGCAATCCCTCCACGCCGCGGCCGAGCGCGAGACGAAGATATGCCGCCGGCGGATACGCGTGCACGCCGGGGAACAGCCGCTCGACGTACTCCGCTTCGCGCCCGGTGGCGAAGTCGTCGGGCACGCAGAGCACGTGGACGTCGACCGACGGATCGCGCGCGCGCAGCGCAGCGACGAGCGGCCGCACCCAGCCCGCGAACTCGCCCGGGCCATTGGCGGTGATCGCGATGCGCATCTACCGGCGGCCCGTCGCTGCGGCGATCACTGCTTCGCGCGAATCGTCGCGACCAGGTCGGTCGTGCTGCGGCCCGGCTGGTGCGGCGCGAGGACGATGCGCCCGCCGTGCTGCTCCACCACGAAACGCTCGGGCAGCTCGTCGATGCGGTACTGCGCGCTCTTCACGTGCACGTCGGGCCGGATGCGCTCGAGCAGCGTCTCGGGCGTGCGCTGGCGGAAGCCGGTGACGGCGTCCACGCTGCGCAACGCGGCGAGCACGCGCGCGCGGTCGGCGTACGGCACCAGCGGACGGTCCGGACCCTTGCCGAGCAGCCGCACGGACTCGTCCTCGTTGAGCAGCACGATCAGCGCGTCGCCCTGCGCGCGCGCCCACGCGAGATACGCGACGTGTCCCGCATGCAGCAGATCGAACACGCCGTTGGTGGAGACGACGGTGCGCCCAGCAGCACGCTGCGCGTCGCGCCACGCAACAGCGGCATCCTCATCGAGCACGAGCCCGGTGAAATCGTCAGCCACCGCCGCGGTGCTCCGCTGCGCTCATCGCGCGCCCACGGCTAGGCACCATCGCTCGCCCCGGCATCTCCCGACGCGTGTTCCATCAGCTCGATGATCTCGCGCGGTGCGGCCGTCGCGGTGCCGAGCTTCTCGACCACTGCGCCGGCGGCGAAGTTCGCGAGCTGCGTCGCGGTCTCGGCCGGAATCTTCGCGGCGAGCGCCAGCGTGAGCACGGCGACGACCGTGTCGCCGGCGCCCGACACGTCGAACACCGTGCGCGCGACGGCGGGAACGTCGAAGCGCTCGCCCTGCGCGCCGAACAGCGACATGCCGTGCTCACCCTGCGTGATGAGCACGTACCGGCAGCCGAGCGTCCGCAGCAGCGCACGCCCCGCGCGCTCGAGCGAATCGTCGTCCGTGATCGGTATCCCGCTCGCGCGCGACGCTTCCCCGACGTTCGGTGCGATGCACGTCACGCCGGAGAAGAGCGCCACGTTCGCCGGCTTGGGATCCGCAACCACCACCGGCGCAGCGAGCGCCGCCTCGACGATGTCGCGGTGCAAAAACCCCTTCGCGTAATCGCTGAGCACCACGGCGTCCGCGTCGCGCACGCTCGTGCGCACCTGCTCGACGATGCGCCGGCGGTCGTCATCGCGCAGCGGCGCCGTCGACTCCCAGTCGGCGCGCACCACCTGCTGGCTGTGCGCCACGACGCGCGTCTTGCGCGTGGTGGGACGGTCCCCGAGCGTGAGCAGTCCGCGCGCGTCGACGCCCAGATCGTCGAACATCGCGCGCAGCCGCGCGCCCTCCGGATCGTTGCCGATACCGCCGACGAACGCGACGCGCGCGCCGAGCGCGCGCAAGTTGTTCGCGACGTTCCCGGCGCCGCCGAGCGTGAACGAGTGATCGCGCACGGCAACGACCGGCACCGGCGCTTCAGGCGAGATGCGCGTAACGTCGCCCCAAATCCACTCGTCGATCATGACGTCCCCGATCACGACGACGCGCCGCCCGCTCATGCGCGAAAGCAATTCCGTGGCGCGCGGCGCCGCGATGAGCTCAGCCACCGCCGCCGTCCCGAACACCGGCAGGAGACACGGCGACGCCGGCACGCGCCACGATCCATTCCGCGGCTTCGAGCAGCGTGCTCGCGCGCAGATCGGGCTCCGGGCCGTCGTACGGATCGACACCCGGCAGCAGAATCCCCGGGATACCGACCGCGTGGCCCAGCGCGACGTCGCTCCCGCGGTCGCCCACCATCGCGCCGCCGTCGAGCGTGAAACCGTGCTCCTCGACCGCGCGCAGAATCATGCCGGGCGCCGGTTTACGGCAATCGCAATCTTCGCCGTAATGCGAGCACCAGTACCATGCGTCGATCGCGACACCGTCGTTGGCGAGCCGCCGCGCGATCTCGTCGTTCACCGTGCGCACGGCGTCGTCGTCGAAATACCCGCGCGCGACGCCTGACTGGTTCGACACGACGACCGCCGCGAAACCGTGCTCGCGCAGCAGCCGCAGCGCGTCGACGACCGTCGGAAGAATCTCGACGCCGTTCGGATCGTTGAGAAAGCCTTTTTCCTCGATGATCGTCCCGTCACGGTCCAGGAACACCGCGGGACGGCTCACGCGAACAGCAGCTCCTGCTCGACCAGATCGCAGATGATGTGGCCCATCGTGATGTGGACTTCTTGCACGATCGCGCTGTAGCCGTCGGGGCCAACCAGCATCAAATCGGCCGCTTCCGCCACCGTGCCGCCGCCGTTGCCGGTGAACGCGACGGTCGTTGCGCCGATCGCGCGCGCCGCTTCCAAGCCGCGCACGACGTTCTTCGACGTGCCGCTCGTCGTGATGCCGACCACCACGTCACCCGGCTTCGCGAGCGCTTCCACCATCCGCGCGAACAGGTGCTCGTAGCCGAAGTCGTTCGCGATCGCGGTGACCGCCGACGTGTTCACCGTCAGCGCTTCGGACGGATAGCCCCGGCGCTCGCGCAAGAAGCGGCCGCTGAACTCCGCCGCGAGATGCTGCGCGTCGGCGGCGCTTCCGCCGTTGCCGAACCACAGCACTTTGTTGCCCTTGCGAAACGCATCGGCCAGCGCCGCGGCGATCGCCTTCACTTGCGCCGCGTAGCGCGGTTCGTCGAGCAGGCCCTTGCGGTCGGCGAGCAATTCGTCGAAGCCGCGGCGGCCTTCGATCACGGTTCGATCCAAAATAGCTCCTGACCGAGCGAGACCAGCTCGCCGTTCTGCACGAGGATGTTCGACACGACTCCGGCGTAGTCGGTGTTGATCTCGTTCATGAGCTTCATCGCTTCGAGGATGCACAGCGTATCCCCGACGGCGACGCGGCTGCCCACTTCCACGAACGGGTCGGACGCGGGCGTGGCCGCGCGGTAGAACACCCCGACGACCGGCGCGGTCACCCGGCGGACCTTGTCTCCCGGTTGCCGGCCACCCGGCCCGTCCCCACCGCCACCGGGCGGCTCAGGCGGTGAGGGCGGCCCGCCCGGCGGAGCGGGCGGCTGGGCGTACGCTTGCGGCTGCGGACCGTGCGCGGCGGGATCGCGCCGCACGATCTCGATCTCGGTGTCGCCGGTGCGGACGCGAATCGCGTCTAGATCGAACTCTGCGGCGATCTCGCCGAGGGCGCGGACGCGCGCCGCTTCGTCCTGGTCCATCACCGACTCGTTTCGACGGCGAGGCCGCGTGTACCGCGAGGGGCTGGCGGTTCTATGCGACCGGACCTTCGCGCGGCTCCAGCAGCTCCACTGGAATCCCGTTGGGGTCCTCGACGAACGCGATCGCACGCGTTCCGCCGGGCGACGTCTTTGGCTCTTTGATGATCTTCACGCCCTGCGCGCGCAGCTTCTCGATGACGCCGGGCAGATCGCCGTCGACCTCCAGCGCGAGGTGCTCGTAGCGGTTTCCGAGCTGGAACGGCGGATGCTCCTCGAGATCGTAGACCAGCTCGATGTACGCGTCCCAGCTCGATCCGACGAACGCCATGTCCGCATTGCCCGGATAATGGTGCGGCCCGCCGAGAAGCTCGAGCCCGAGCTTGTTCGTGTAGAAGTCGATCGACTGAGCCATGTCATCGACAAAGATGGACGTGTGAAGATAGCGCGGCATACTGGTGCGCTACGCGAAAGCGAAGACCGCCTCCCGCGAATCGCTCGCTCGCCGGGCTCAGGCCGCACGCTGCGCGGGCTGCCCCGTGAGCCACGCTAGCGGCACGAACGTCACAGCCAGCGCGCTGCACAGCACCAAGCCGCCGATGACGGTCAGTGCTGTCCAGGATTCGTGCATTGCAAGTGACATTGCTACGCCGACCGCGAGCGCCGTATACTCCGAGCCGATCGTCGCCACGCTCACGCCGAGGCGGCGTACCGCGGCCGCGAACGTCGTCTGCGCGATCAGCATCGAGCCGAGCAGCACCTCGCCGAAGAACCACCACGAGACCGCCGGCGTGTCCGCCGCGTGCGCGATCGCGCCGCCGTAGCCGAGCAGCGCGCCGGGGATCAGCAGCGACGCCATCGAGATCGTGCCGACCAGCGACATCGTCATCACGCCGTTCATTCGCGTTCCGACCACGCGCAGCAGGCATGCGTACGCGGCGAACGCGGCGAGCCACACCACCATCAGCAGGTCGCCGAGAAACGCCGATTTGTCGCTGCTGTGCGTGAACGCGAGCAGCGCGACGCCGATGATGCCGATCGACAGCGCGACCCACTGCCGGCGGTCGAGCGCCGTGCGGAACACGAGCGCCGCGACGGCGGTGTTCGTCACCGGCGACACGCCGATCAGAAACGAGATGTGCGCGACGGACGTGTACTGCGCGGCGATCGTGAACACGACGGAGATCACGAGACCGAACACGAGTCCGGCGGCGACAACCGCTGCCCACCGCTTCGCATCCAGCCGCGGCGGGTCGATCCGCCAAGCCGCGGCCAGCGCGAACACGAAGATCGGCAGCGCCCAGGCCGAGCGCGCCACCGCGACCGTGATGCCGTTCCACACGCCGGAATCCGTCGCATAGAGCGCTTTGCTCGCGGGTCCGAGGAGCCCCCAGCCGAGACCGGTGACGAGCACGAAGACGACGTTCTGCACGGAGCGGGGCACGCCAACGTGACCCGGCGCCCGGAACGAAAGGATGCGCTGCCGGCGGCCCGCTACAAGCCCGCGACGCGCGCGCACACGAACGGCGCCGTGATGGCCGCGCCCGCGAGGAAGAACGCAAGGAACACGGCGACGGCGCGCAGCGCGGGCACCGTGCCGATCAGCGCGAGAACGAGCGGTGCGGCGAGCAGTCCGGTGACTCCCTTGTCGTGGAAGGACGTCAGCGCGCGCACCGCGTCGAGCCCGTCGTTCGACCACAGTGTCTGCGCGACGCGGGACGCGATGCCGAGCAGCAGCGCGTAACCGACCAGGCGGATGATGAAGCCGACCATGTCAGCGGCCGTTCGATCGCGTCATGCTCAGTGCAAGAAGTAGCGGTACGTGGAGAACACGAGCGCGATACCGCGCTCGTCGGCCGCGGCGATCACTTCGGCGTCGCGCATCGAGCCCCCCGGCTGGATCACCGCCGTCGCCCCCGCCGCGATCGCGGCCTCGAGGCCGTCGGCGAACGGGAAGAACGCGTCCGACGCGACCACGCTGCCCCGGGTCAGCGGCTCGGGCAGGCCGGCCGCCTCCGCCGCCGCTGCCGCCTTCCATGCGGCAATGCGGGCGCTGTCGACCCGGCTCATCTGGCCCG
>JAXDMB010000158.1:0-5088 GCA_034666325.1 Vulcanimicrobiota bacterium | reverse complement strand
AACGTCGCGCCGTCCACCGTGACCGTCTGGCCGGGAGCGCCCGACACCGGAGCGCCGCTGCCGTCGCTGATCGTGGCGGTCGTGCCGCCCGCGTTCACCGTCACCGAGACGGTCTTGCCGCCCGTCGAGCCGGAGATCGCGTTGAGCAGGTTGCCGGCGCCGCCGTTGACCGTCGCGTTGGTCGCGATCTGCGCGTTGCCGCCGGTCGCGCCCGTCGCGTCGGGCGTGTAGGTGATCTGCGCGAGGTGCGCGTTGCCGAGCGAGTCGTAGACGGTCGTCGAGATCGTGTACGGCGTACCCGTGCCGGGCGTGGCGTTCTGCACGCCTTGCGCCTCTTTGATCCACTGCGTCTGATCGACGTTGCCGCCGAGCGACACGTCGAACATCTGGTCGCCGCTCGCGCCGAATTTCAGCTTCGCGTTGAGCCCGGTGCCGACGGCCTGCGAGGTGAGACCGAGCGGGATCGTGATGTCGCCGGGCGTGCCGGTCTGCGAGATGTTCCCGTTCTTGTCGGCGACGTAGCCTTGCACCGCCATGCCGCTGGACCCGTCGTACAGCAGGCCGTTGGAGTTGAGCGAGAAGTTGCCGTTGCGCGTGTAGACCGGCGCGCCGCTGCCGTTGGGCTTGCGCAGGATGAAGAACCCGTCGCCGTTCATGGCGAGGTTCGTGTTGACGCCGGTCGTGCGCAAGCCGCCCTGCGCGTAGTTCGTGTCGATCGAGCCGAGCTTCACGCCCAGGCCCGCATCTTGCCCGTTCACGCCGCCCGTCGTCTGCGTGGGAGCGGTGGCATAGCTCTGCGCCTGATAGATCAGGTCTTGGAAGTTGACGTCTTGGCCTTTGTAGCCCGTCGTTCCGACGTTGGCGATGTTGTTCGAGATGACGTCGATCTGGTTCTGATATGCTTCGAGACCAGTGACGCCGATGAACATCGAGTCGAAAGCCATCTAGGTGACCTTTCGTGTCTTCGGGTTGCGGGGAGTCGTTCGATCCGCCCCGCATGAGAGCTCCACGAGTGGTCCGCTCTCGGTAGTGATATGTGGTTCGGTACTTCGTTCCGGAAAGTTAATCGAGAATCGCGGCGCTGTCGATGTTGGTGAACACGTTCTCTTTCATGCTGCTCTGGTCGACGGCGGTGATGACGGTGCGGTTGGTGATCGACACCACCATCGCGACATCTCGCATCATGAAGAGCGACTGCTTCGATCCCGTGGCCGCCGCTTTGTCGGCCATCGCGTTCATCTTCGCGACGTCGTCCGTGGTGAGACGGATGTTGCGCGATTCGAGACGCTGCTGCGCGTGAGCCGAGAACTTGAGCGGCTGCGCAAGCGCGGGCGCCTGCGCCGTGCGCAAGACGTCGCGGAACGTTCCGGCGCCCGTACCGGACGGCGGAATGTCGATCGGTACGCCCTTCGGACGGACGATCGGGTTGATGGCCGGTGTCAACGGAATGCCGTTGATTTTCGGATCGGCCATCTTAGAGCTGCGGCCCGGACGAAGCCGGTGGGGTGGTGGTGGGCGCCGTGCCGATGCTCAGGATCGCCGAGGTGGGCAGCTGCAGCGCGATGCCGTTGCCGTCGACGAGCAGCTTTCCGTTGCTGTCGGCGAGCGTGAACTGCGGCTGGCCGTCGATGACGGCAATCGTCTTCACCGTGCCGGTCACGGTGGCAACGCCGCCGCTGCCGTCGGGCGCCTGCGCCGACACCGTTTTCCCGAGAAGCCCGGCCGACTGCATCACGGCGAAGTTGGACTGGAACGTCTCGAACGACGTCTTCAGCTCCGTTGCGGCCTGAAGACTGGAGAACTGCGCGAGCTGCGCGACGGACTGCGTCTCGTCCATCGGTTTGAGCGGATCTTGGTTGCGCAGCTGCGTGGTGAGCAATTGCAGAAACGCGTCTTCGCCGAGCTGCGTGTTGACCGCCGACGGCGGCGCCGCGTTCTGGTTGCTGGTGATCAGTTGGTCGATCGGAAGACCGGTCGACGGAACAGTGGACATAGTCGAGTTCCTCTAGACGAGGCGGTTGAGTGAGCCGGGCAACGACTGCGCCGAATAGATCGGCGGGCCGAAGCTCGAGTTCGCGAGCGCGGACGCGTCGCCCGAATCGCCGGTGTCGACCGATTCCACGCCGCCGAAGCGGCGTGAGCCCGGACGGTTCCACGAGTCGTGCGGACGCGACTGGTCGCGGGCGTCCGCGAAGCCGCCGCCGGCGAGACCGACGGTGAAGCTTTGCAGCTTCAGGCCGGCGTCGGCGAGCGTTTTCGCGAGCTGGTTCTGGCCGCCGGCGAGCGCGTTCTGCGCGTCGGCGGTGTGCGCGGTGATCGTCGCGTCCACGACGCCCCCCGTGACGGTCAGCTTGATGCTGACGTCGCCGAGATTCTCGGGAACGAGCCGCAGCCGCACTTCCGACTGACCGTCGGACGTGCGGACCGCCATCCCGCGCAGGATCTGGTCGACGACCGCGTTCGCGTCGACGTGCTGCGCTTGCGGCAGGGTCGAAGCGGGCGCGGGCGGCGCGACCGGAGCGGCGTCGGGCGCGAACGGGATCGCGAACGACAGCACGGGTTGGGCGGAGCCGCCGGATGATGCGGACACCGGCGCGGCGTCCGGGACGGCCGCGGTGGACGATGCGCCCCCGAAACCGCGGCCGGAGCCGGGAGCATCCGCGCGCGCGAGCGCGGTCGCGAACGCTTGGACGAACGCGTCGAGCGCGGGCGCGAGCCCATGCTGTGACGTTCCGGCATCGGAAGCGGTGCCGTCCGCGTGGTGGATCGGGCTGCCGAGCAGCGGCGTCGCGACCGGGGTCGCGGGCGCCGCGGGGGCGTCTTGGTCCGCGGCCAGCAGAGCGCGGGCCATGATCCGGCCGAGCGGCGTGTCGCCGCCGGTCGCGATCGCTTGCGCAGGCGTGTCGAGCGCGACGGTTCGTCCGTCGCCGGCCGCGGGTGCGGCGGGCGAAGCGGACGCGACGGTCGTCGCGCCGGGTGCGGGAGGCGCGAGCGCTGCGAGCGCGTCGCGGAGGATGCTGTCCGGTTGGGGGGCTGGACCTGCTTTCGCCTCTGCGGCGTCCGAGCGTTGTCCTGCGATCAGTCGGATCGTTTGCCCCGTGTCCCCGTTCGTCACCCCCGTCGCGAGCCCGGCAATCTGCCGCAGCCGTGAGACGAGGGATGACGCCCTCTCGGCGTTACTTCGAGGCGGCCCGGTATCGGTGGGCTGGAGCGCCTTGGTGAACGCCTGGGTCAATTGCTCTTTGGCTGTCGCCACCGGGATGCCGAGCGCCGACGCGACCGAGGTCGCGAGCGAGCCCGCCAGCTTGGCGATGACGTCGTCGAGCGATGCTCCGTTGTCGAGCTGCTCCTTGACGGCGTGCACGAGCGCCGCGTCGGCGGGAACCGCGGGAGCGGACGACGTGGGAACCGCGGTGCCGGTCTTGCCGGAAAACAGCGCGCCGATCGAGTCGCCGAGCTGCGTCTTGAAGATCGCACCGTCACCGCCGGACAGCTTCGCCGCCGCGCCGGATCGGGCGCCTGCGGCGTTGGAGCCGAGCGTGTTGATGAACGTGGTTGGAGTCAGGGTGTCACCTCCTTTCGTAGGGTCTATCGGCCTGAGGCCGGTTGGACCTGAGCGACGGCCCGGCTGATCCGGGCGGCGACGGTGACCGGGAGCGCGTCCATGATCGCGCCCGCGCTGTCGGCGTCCATCTGGGCGAGCACGCGGGTGACCTCTTCGTCGGGCAGGCGCTGCACGACCGCCGCGGCCTTTTCCGGCTCCATCGCGGCCCAGGTCGCGGCTAGCCGCTTCTCCTCGGGTGTCGGCGCCGTAGCGCTCGCCGCCGCGCTGTCCGGCGCCGCGGCGAACCCGCCGGCGGCCGGGGTTCCGGCGGGGCGCGGCGCGGGGGCGGCGGTCTCGACCGGCTGGTTCGCCAGCGCCGTGACCTGCTGCTGGAGCTTCTGCGCCCGCGCCTCCGCGCCGGCCTTTGCTTGGCGCTGCTGCTCGAGGCGGTCGTTGAGGTCGCGCAGCTCGCGGTTGCGGTCGGCGATCGTCTGCTGCTGCCCGGCGAACGTCAGCGGCCGGAACGCGACGGTGCCGGCGTGCGCGCCGGCGTTCCAGACGGGCGCGAGCGGCCCGCCCGCGACGGCACGCTGCGCGGGCGGCCATGACAGCACCGCGGCGAGCACGGCGAGGACGAGCAGCGGAACGAGCCAGCGCGCGGGATGGGACCGCCGCTGGCGTTTGCGGGTGACGATCACGACGGAAGTCCTTCGAACGGGCGGGCGCGCTCGAACAAGCGCGCGTTCTGGTCGTCGAGCTCGCGCTGATCGGCGAGCGCGGCGTCGAGCTGGAACGCCTCGCGGCGCCGCTCTTTGAGCGTCTCGAGCACTTTGCGGTCCTTGGCGGCCTCGACGAGCCGCAGCCGCACGCGCTCGGTCTCGGCGATGCGCGCGTCGACGCGCTGCTGCGACGCGACGAGCGCGCGGTCGAGATAGTCGAGGTGCGTGTACGTCGCGCGCAGCGTCTCGGCATCGAAGTCCGCGTGCTCGCTCACCAGCCGCTGCCGCAGCACGTCGCGCTTCTCGATGATCTCGTCGTGCATGCGCTGCGCGGAAAGCTGATCGGCGAGCGCGCGCGCATGATCGGCCGCCTTCTCACGCTCGACGCGCTCGCGCTGTCCCAGCACTGGATCGAGTCGAAAAGCGAACTTCATCCCAAAGCCATCGTTGCGCGCTGCGCGTCGGCGAACGTGGAGCGCTCGTAGATTCCCTGGCGCAGATAGGTGCGGACGGCTTCGATGCGCGCGAGGGCGTGGTCCACGCGCGGGTTCGAGCCTGCGACGTATGCGCCGATGTTGACGAGGTCTTCTGCTTCGCGGTACGTCGCCATGATGTCGCGCACGGTTGAGGCGGACGCGAGGTGCGATGGCGGGACGACGTCCGGCATCACGCGGCTGACCGACGCGAGCACGTCGATCGCGGGGTAGTGGTTCGCTGCCGCGAGCTTGCGCGACAGGACGATGTGCCCGTCGAGGATCGAGCGCACCGCGTCGGCGACGGGCTCGTTCATGTCGTCACCGTCCACGAGCACGGTATAGAGCGCGG
>JAXDMB010000157.1:0-5461 GCA_034666325.1 Vulcanimicrobiota bacterium | reverse complement strand
CCACGAAGCTGTCGGCGGCGCGTTCCGCTACGCCGCGCCGCACGAGCACGTCGCCGACCTCGCGCAGCAACTGGTTGGAGGTCACGAGCTCGAACCGCCGGTGCGCGATCAGGGCGACGAACACCAGCCATTCGACGAGGCTGGTCTTCCCCCGCTGCCGGGTGAGCACTGCCGAAACGAAGATGTTAGTGTCGATAAGGACCCGCACCGCGCGCCTCCCAGTACGTCCACGGAACGACGGCCCAATCGCGCGAGATGTTCTTGCCCAATCCCATCTTGTCGATGATGTCGTCGACGTCCTCATCGTCAGGGTCAAATCCCTGTTCGGCGATGATCGCGTCGAGAAGTTTCAGCGATTCCTGTGCCGCCTCGTAGTTCGGGCCTTCGCCGCTCGCGGTCTTTGCTTCGATCTTGCGCGCAAGCCAGTCCGGCAAGGGCCGGTATTCGCGCTTCGGCTGTACCATGATTCACCTCCCCGCTGCTCATCACGCCGCTTTGCCGTTCGGCTAGGGCGTGTCATGAGATTTGCGGGCGATGATAGCGCCTTTCGCGGGCGGAGTCCATACTCAAGTTGCGCGTGCGGCGCGCGTTTACTCGTCGTCTCCGAAGAGGTCGCTTTCCGCCGTGCCCGTGCTGCGGCGGCGTTCGTCGATCCAGGCGCGCAGGCGCGCTTCGTCGCCTTGTTTCGCCGGCTCGAAGTACGCGCGGTCGCCGAGGCGTTCGGGGAGGTTCGACTGCAGCGCGACGGCCGGCGGGAGATCGCCCTGCGCGTCCATGCCGGCGTAGTCGGTGTGCGCGTAGCGGTAGCCCTCGCCGTAGCCAAGATTCTTCATCAGCTTCGTCGGCGCGTTGCGCAGGTGCAGCGGGATCGGGTCGTTGCGCGTCGACTGCACGTCCTCGAGCGCGGCGGAGTACGCGCGGCCCACGGTGTTCGATTTCGGCGCGGTGGCGAGGTACAGCACGGCGTGCGCGAGCGGGTAGAAACCTTCCGGCATGCCGACGAAATGCACCGCCTGCTGCGCGGCCATCGCGAGCGGCAGCGCGTGCTTGTCGGCCAAACCGACGTCCTCGCTCGCGAGGATCACCAGCCGCCGCGCGATGAACAGCGGGTCCTCGCCGGCGTCGATCATGCGCGCGAGCCAGTACACCGCCGCGTCGGGATCGCTGCCGCGAATCGTCTTGATGAACGCGCTCACCGTGTCGTAGTGCGAGTCGCCCGATTTGTCGTAGCCGGTCGCGCGGCGCTGCAGTGCGTCGGCGATCGTCTGCACGTCGATGACGCGCGCGCCGTCGTCGCGCTGCGGTGCGGCCGACGCGGCGAACTCCAGCGTGTTGAGCGCGGCGCGCGCGTCGCCGTTCGCGAGGTTGACCAGCGCCTCGAGCGCGTCCGGCAACAGCTCGACGTGCTGCTCGCCCAGACCGCGCTCGGTATCGCTCAGCGCGCGTTCGATCAGCGTGCGCACGTCGTCGTCACCGAGCGATTTCAGGACGAACACGCGCGAGCGCGACAGCAGCGCGGAATTCACCTCGAACGACGGGTTCTCGGTCGTCGCGCCGATCAGCGTGACCGTGCCGTCCTCGACGTACGGCAGCACCGCGTCCTGCTGCGCTTTGTTGAAGCGGTGGATCTCGTCGATGAACAGCACCGTACGGCGGCCCGCGGCGCGGAGCTTCTGCGCGTCGGCGACGACCCGGCGCAGATCCGCAACGCCCGCGCTTACCGCGGACAGCGCGGCGAAATGCGCGCCCGTTTGCTGCGCGATGATGCGCGCGAGCGTCGTCTTCCCGGTGCCGGCCGGACCCCAGAGCACCATCGACGGCGCTTGATCGGACTCGATCGCGCGGCGAAGCGCGCGTCCGCGACCGACGATTTGCTCTTGTCCGACGAACTCGTCGAGGCTGCGCGGCCGCATCCGCGCAGCAAGCGGCTCGCGCACGCCTTTGCCGCCCCCCTCACCGTCATCGAAAAGCCCGATCATTCTAACGGCGCTCCGCCCCAGGCTGCGCGCCCCCCGCGCGAAGCGCGGGGCCCCCGGGTCCGGCCTCGCAACGACTTGGTCGCCGAATCGCGATGGTACTGTGCTCGGTCTATCGCCATGCCCGTAAACTCAAATCGGCAGCGGGATGCGGCGCTTTTTGGGTTTCGGCGACGGCGTTGCCGAACCGGGCTCCGGCGTGGGGACGGGCTGCTTCATCACGATCGGCTTGCCGTTCGCTTCGACGCGTTTCGTGTTGAGGTTGTAGTCGACGTTCTCCGCGGCGAGCGACGACTCGCCGTCGACCGTCTTGACGTTGCCTTCGAGACGCAGCATGCCGGTGTTGCGGTTGAGTACGCCGCGCTGCGCGTCGGCTTTGCGCGCGCCCTGCTCGAAGTGAACGTGTCCGATCGCGGTGTAGATCTTCGTCTTCGAGTCGACGTCGAGCTGGTCGCACGTGAGCGTCGACGGCCCGCCTTTCGCGTACTCGTCGTCCGAGTTCGCTTCCGGCGCGTTGCCGTTGTCGTGCAGCACGACGTTCCCGAACAGCGAGACGGTGCCGCGCTTGTCGTTGCCTTCCCCGCGGTCGGCGGTGCCGTCGCTCCCGGGCCGCGAGAACGTCACCTTGTGCGGCATCGTGAAGTCGCCGTTGCCCTTGTACGTGATCTCGTCCGTCTCGACTTTGTAGAACGGCGTCTCGAGCGAGGTCTTCGGAGCCGCTGACGGCGCGGGACTCGCCCCGGGCTTGCTCGTCGAACGCGACGAAGGGCGCGGCGACGGCGCCCGCGGCACTGCGCCGGGCGAGCCGGACGGCGCTGCGCCGGGCGAGCCCGACGGGGCTGCAACCGGCGGGCCCGACGGAGCGGGGAACGACGAGCCGGACGGAGCCGGGGCCGGCGAGGGAGCCGCAGTCGGAGCTGCGCTCGCGGACGGGGGCGGCGCGGCCGACGGGACAGGCGCCGGAGCCGCGCCTACGCACAGCGCGAGAACGGCGAGTCCGGCCAGCGACGTGCGGCCCGGCGAACGCATCGAGCCTACGGTGACCGCTGCGGCGCGGGCGAGGGCGCCGCCGGAGCTGTCGTCGCCCGCGGCGCTGCCGTCGCCGCGCGCGGGCCGGGCGTCGTGCGCGGCGCGGGCGTCGTGCGCGGCGCGGGCGTGCCTCGGCGCGAGGGGCCGCGCGAGGGCGCCGGCCGTCCTGGGGACGGAGGAGCGGCTTGCTGGTTCGCGGGCTGCGTCATAACTGCCGGGCCGCCGTGCACCTCGGCGTCCTTCGTGTTGAGGTTGTAGTCGACCGCGTTCGCGGTGAGCGTCGAGCCGTTGTCGGTGAGGTGGACGCCGCCTTCGAGGTGCAGCTTGCCGGTGGCGCGGTCGAGGACCGCGCGGTCGGACGTGCCGGTGCGCGAGCCCTGCGAGAAGTGCACGTTGCCGGTAGCGACGTACATCTTTTGCTTCGAGTCGATCTCCAGCTTGTCGCACGTCAGGGTCGCCGGGCCGCTGCCGCTGTAGGCGCCGCCTCCCGCCTCGGTCGCGTTGCCGCTGTCGTGCACCACCACGCTGCCGATCAGCGTCGCGGTCCCCTGCTTGGAGTTGCCGCTCGCCTTGTCGCTGACGGCGTCCGTACCGGGCCGGAAGAACCGCACGCGGTGCGGCATCGTGAAGTCGCCGCTGTTGAAGTTCCAGTGCGTCTCGTCGGTCTCGATCCGGTAGTCGGGCGTGGAAAGCCCGCCCGCGCCCGCGTTCTGCGGTGCGGCGGCACGCGACGGCGCGCAGCACGCGACCGCCAGGGCGAGCGCAAGCACGAGACGCGAAAGCGGAGAGCGACGGGTCATCACAGCGTTAGAACGATCTCGCGGCAGCGGAGGTGTCGCGACCGGCGTTAGAGATGCATCGAGCCGGTGTACCCGACGCGCTGGCCGGTGCCGATCGCGACGCACGACATCGGGTCATCGGCGACGATAACCGGTATCCCTGTGACTTCTCCCAGCAGCGTGTCCAGCCCGCGCAGCAGCGCGCCGCCGCCGGTGAGGATCACGCCGCGATCGATGATGTCGGCCGCGAGCTCGGGCGGCGTCTTCTCCAGCACGGCCTTGACCGCTTCCACGATCGCCTGGACCGGCTCGGAGAGCGCCTCACGGACCTCCTCGGACGTGATCTTCACCGTCTTGGGCAGCCCGTTGATCAGGTCGCGGCCGCGAATCTCCATCGCGAGCTCCTGCTCGAGGCGGTACGCCGACCCGATCTTGATCTTGATCTCCTCGGCTGTGCGCTCGCCGATCATCAGGTTGTAGACGCGGCGGATGTGGCGAATGATCGCCTCGTCGAGCTTGTTGCCGGCGACGCGGATCGATTGCGAGACCACGATGCCGCCCAGCGAGATGACTGCGACGTCCGTCGTGCCGCCGCCGATGTCGACCACCATGTTGCCCGACGGCCCGTCGATCGGCAGCCCGGCGCCGATCGCGGCGGCCATCGGCTCCTCGATGATGTCGACCGACTTCGCGCCCGCGAGCTTGGCGGCGTCGCGCACGGCGCGCTCCTCGACCGACGTGATCTCCGCGGGAACGCAGATGACGACCGACGGCTTGGGCCGGAACAGCGCGCTCAGCCACGAGCGCTGACGGGTGACCTTCTTGATGAAGTAGCCGAGCATCGCTTCGGTCACTTCGAAGTCGGCGATGACGCCGTCACGCAGCGGGCGTATCGCCTGGATGTTGCTCGGCGTCTTGCCCAGCATCAGCCGCGCCTCTTCGCCCACCGCGAGCGTGCGGTTCGTGCGCACGTCTTTCGCGACGACGGACGGCTCGCGCAGCACGATGCCTTTGCCCTTGACGTAGACGAGGACGTTGGCGGTACCAAGATCGATCCCGATGTCGATGACAGTGACTCCCGGACTGGCGCCGTCTGCGCATGGCGGACGGCGCCGTTGTTGAAAACGGCTCTTGGAGGTTCGGCCCCCGGCCCGCGATTCCTCAGCAGGTGAAGGAGGAAGTGCGAGAAGGTGCCGTGCCGCACCGCACCCGGGTTATACGTAGTCCTTCAGAGTAAGCGGGACGGTGCGAAGCGTGCCGTCCTTCGCGGTGACGCCGAGCGCGATAACCGTTCCGGGCGCGCCGCGGAACTGATCGCGAATCGCCGCAAGGCCGAGCGCGGACGCGCTCTTTGCGCCCACCGTGGTGATGACGTCGCCGCGCGCGAGGCCGGCCTGTGACGCCGGCGTTCCGGGGCGCGCGTCCGCGACGACGATCTTGCCGCCCTGCACGATTAGAAAGGTGCCGGAGCGATCGTACGTCTCGCGTTCACCGAAACCGGCGTTCGGCGCGAACGTGACGGTTTGGTGCGCGTAGTCGAACGTCACGGCGAAGCGTTTGAGCACGCCCGCGCCGACGTTTCCGGCGTAGAACGGATCGGCGAACGCGCCTTTCGTCTGCACGCTCAGATCAGCGATGATGTCGGGAACGGTGAAGCCCGCGATCTGCAGCGTCGTG
>JAXDMB010000156.1:0-7447 GCA_034666325.1 Vulcanimicrobiota bacterium | reverse complement strand
TTGGGCGGCCGCGACGGCGGGATGCACAGTTCCGGCGCGTGCGTGGGACATCCGAGCTGCGTCTGCGGCGGGCCCGCGCCTCCTGCTCCACCACCGCCCGCGGCGCCCTGGCCGCCCGCTGCCGGCTTGCCGGCACCTGAACCCGCTTGAGCTTTGTCGTCTGGTCCTTTGTCTGCTTCCATTGGCACGACCACCCTTTGTCGAATCAGTCGCCGCCGGAACGCACGGCAATCGCTCGTGCTCGACGGCGCCGCTATCCTATTCAACCACATTGCGCACACCTCATTCTGCTGAGGAGGCGGCCGGAGCACGGAGGTGAACGGCGCCGCATGCTCCCGCGCCGCGGCGTTTCGCTCGCCGTTCTTCTCGTCGTTTCGCTCGCGCTCGGCGGACCGGCTTCGCCGGCATCCGGCGATACCGGCACGATGCTGGGCAGCGTGCTGCACTGGCGCTCGATCGGTCCGTTTCGCGGCGGACGCACCGTCGCGGCGACCGGCGTTCCGGGACGGCCGCACGAGTTCTACATCGGCGCGGTGAACGGCGGCATCTTCAAATCGAGCGACGCGGGCCGCACGTGGGCGCCCGTGTTCGACGATCAGCCGACGGCGTCGATCGGCACGATCGCCGTCGCGCCGTCCGCGCCCGACACGGTGTACGCGGGCAGCGGCGAAGGACGCCAGCGCCCGGATCTCGCGGTGGGAGACGGCATCTACAAATCGACCGACGCCGGCGCGCACTGGACGCATCTCGGGTTGCGCGACGGCCAGCAGATCGCGAAGATCGCGGTCGACGCGCACGACGCGAACCGGCTGTACGTCGCGGTGCTCGGACACCCGTACGGACCGAACGCGGAGCGCGGCGTCTACCGCTCGACCGACGGCGGTGCGACGTTCGAGCGCGTACTGTTCACCGACGAGAACGCCGGCGCGTTCGACGTGACGATCGATCCGGCCGACGCGCGCACGTTGTACGCGTCGCTGTGGTCGGCGCGGCAGTCGCCGTGGGAAACGCTCGAAGGCGGTTCGTTCGAACGCGCACCCACCGGCAGCGGGCTGTACAAATCCGCGGACGGCGGAACGACGTGGAAGCGTCTCGAGGGCGGGCTGCCCACGCAAGCGCAGGGAATCGGCCGCGTGTCGGTGGCCGTCGCGCCGAGCGACGCGAACCGCGTGTACGCGTTCGCGGACGCGCCGAAGAATGGGGGCGTGTACCGCTCCGACGACGCGGGCGCGACGTGGGCCGCGGTGAACACGACCGCGCGCGTGACGCAGCGCGGCAACGATCTCGCGACGGTCGGCGTCGACCCGCGCAATTCCGGTCACGTCTACGTCACCAATACCTCCACGTACGAGTCGGTCGACGGCGGCAAGACGTTCACCGCGCTGCGCGGCGCGCCCGGCGGCGACGACTACCAAGGCATCTGGATCAATCCGGACGATCCGCACATCATCTTGCTCTCGAGCGATCAGGGCGCGGTCGTCACGCTCAACGGCGGCGCGACGTGGAGCTCGTGGTACAACCAGCCGACCGCGCAGTTCTATCACGTCATCACCGACGACCGCTTTCCGTACCGCGTGTACGGCGGACAGCAGGAAAGCGGCAGCGCGGGCGTGTCGTCGCGCGGCAACGACGGCGCGATCACGATGCGCGACTGGCATCCCGCGGGTACCGAAGAGTACGGCTACGCCGCGCCCGATCCGCTGCATCCGGGAATCGTCTTCGGCGGCAAGGTGTCGCGCTGGGACGAGCGCACGGGACAGGCGCGCGAGGTGGGACCGGTCGTCGGCTGGCGCAGCAGCAAGCAGTACCGCTTCAAGCGAACCGCGCCGCTCGCATTTTCGCCCGCCGACAAACGCACGCTGTATCTCGGAGCGAACGCCGTGCTCGCGACGCGCGACTACGGCGCGCACTGGAACGCGATCAGCCCCGATCTCACGCGCGCGAATCCCGCGACGCCGCCGAACCTCGGCGTGTTCGCGCAGACCGCGGCGGCGAAGAAACCGCATCGCGGCGTGGTGTACGCGCTCGGCCTCTCGCCGCGCGACCGCAACGTGCTGTGGGCCGGCACGGATGACGGTCTCGTGTGGCGCACGGCCGACGGCGGCAAGCGCTGGCGCGACGTCACGCCGCCCGGCGTCGGTGCGTGGGCGAAGATCAGCATCATCGACGCGTCGCCGTTCGACGCGGCGAGCGCGTACGTCGCGGTGAACCGTTTTCGTCTGGACGAGCAGCACCCGCAGCTCTTTCGCACGCACGACGGCGGCGCGACGTGGACGCGGATCGACCGCGGCATCGAGTCCGCGCCGACCAACGTGGTGCGCGCCGACCCGCAGCGCAAGGGACTGCTGTACGCGGGCACCGAGCGCGGCGTGTGGGTGTCGTTCGACGACGGCGGCTCGTGGTCGTCGCTGCGGCTCAACCTTCCGGCGACGTCGGTGCGCGATCTCGTGGTGCACGGCGACGATCTGGTGATCGGCACGCACGGCCGCGGCTTCTGGATTCTCGACGACGTCGCGCCGCTGCGCCAACTAGCCGTGCTGCGCGCGGGCGGCGTCGCGCTGCTCGCTCCCGCGCGCGCGTGGCGCGTTCCGCGCGACACGAACACCGACACGCCGCTGCCGGCCGACGAGCCGTTCGCGCCGAACCCGCCCAGCGGCGCGATCGTGGACTACGTTCTGCCGCGCGGCGCGGCGCGCGTGATGCTGACGTTCACCGATGCGCGCGGCCGCGTCGTGCGCCGCTATGCGAGCGACGATGCGAGTGGCGAGGTCGATCCCGCGTCGCTGGAAGTTCCCGCGTGGTGGATCGCGCCGCCGGTGCGTCCGGATGCGAGCGCGGGCGCGCACCGCTTCGTGTGGGATCTGCGCACCGCCGCGCCGCGCACGTTCGCGCCGGGCCCGACGATCGCCGCGATTCCGCACGGCACGCCGCTCGAGCCCGAAGGCGCGACGGTTCCGCCCGGCGCGTACACCGTGACGCTCGACGCCGACGGCGTGAATCGCACGCACGCGCTCGCGGTGCGCCAAGATCCGCGCACGAACGTCGCGCAGCGCGATCTGGACGCGCAGTACGCGCTCGCGACGGCGGTCGCGCGCGGCGCCGATACGGCATATGCCGCGGCGGAGCGCGTGCGCGCGCGCGACGCCGCGCTCGCCGCGGAGCTGGAACGCGCCAACGCCCGGTTGGCGCAAGTGCTCGGCGACGTGGAAGCCGGCGACGGCGCGCCGACCGCGGTGCAGCGCGCGAGCTTTCGCGAACGGTCGAGCGCGCTGGACGCGCTCCTGCGGCGGGCGGCGCACGTCAAATGAGCGGTCAGCCCGCCGGCGGGTGGCGTGCGACGCTCGAAGCGATCCCGCAGATCGTGTGGACCGCGGATCCAACGGGACGCCCCGACTGGTTCAACGCGCGCTGGTACGCGTACACCGGCACGACGGCTGAAGCGTCCCTCGCCGGCGGTTATCTCCAAGCGGTCCATCGCGACGACGTCGCCGCGACGCGCGCGGCGTACGCGCAAGCGATCGCTTCGAGCGGGCGATTGAACGCGGAGTACCGGCTGCGCGCAGCGGACGGTTCCTACCGCTGGCATCTCGGCACCGCGCACCCGCTGCACGCGGAGAGCGGCGAGATCACGTGCTGGATCGGCGTGTCAACCGACGTCGACGCGCGGCGGCGCGCCGCCGACGGCATGGCGTTCGTCGCGGATGCGTCCGAAGCGCTCGGCAACGCGCCCGATCTGGACGCCGCGCTGCACACGCTCGCGAAGCACTGCGTGCCGGTGCTCGCCGACTGGTGCTCGGTGTACCTCGTGCGCGACGGCGCTTTGACGCCGCACACGATCCACCACCGCGATCCGGTCAAGCGCGCGTTCGTGTGGGACATGATGCGCCGCTATCCGCCGCGTCCGCAGGACAGCGCGGTGCTGCGGACCGGCGAGCCGCTGTACATCCCGGTCGTGAAGCCGGACGATCTGCTGGAATCGGCGGTCGACGACCGCCACCGCGCCGACATCGAACGGCTCGACGTCGGCTCGATCGTCGCGGTCCCGCTCGCGGCGCGCGGCAACGCGCTGGGCATCATGCAGCTCATGCGCGAGCAGCGGCGCGACGCGTTCTCGCCCGGCGACCGCGATCTCGCGGTGGTGCTCGCGCAGCGCGCCGCGGTCGTGCTCGACAACGCGCGCATCGCGGAACGCGAGCGCCGCATCGCGCGCACGTTCCAAGAAGCGGCGCTTCCGCTCGCGCTGCCGGAGGTCGACGGGTTGCGGCTCGACGTGTTGTACGTGCCGAGCGAACGCGACGTTGGAATCGGCGGCGACTGGTACGACTCGTTCGAGCTGCGCGGCGGAAAGCTCGTCGTGTCGATCGGCGACGTCGCGGGAAAAGGCGTCGACGCCGCGGTGCTGATGAGCTCGCTGCGCCAAGCGATCCGCGTCGCGGCGTATCAAGGTCTGGATCCCGCCGCGATCCTCGCCGCGACGGACGAAGCGCTCGCGAACGAGCGGCCCGACCGCATCGCGACCGCGTTCGTGGGCATCCTCGACACCGCGACGTGGACGCTCGCGTACGCGTCCGCCGGACATCCGCCGGCGCTGCTGCGCGCGCCCGGCGGTTCGCTGCTCGCGCTGAGCACGGGCGGACCGCCGCTGGGCCTGCGCGCGCCGAGCGACGCCGTGCGCACGGCCGGCCCGATCGCACCGGGCTCGCTGCTGCTGCTGCACACCGACGGTCTGACCGAAGCGACGCAGGACATCGTGGAGGGCGAACGGCTTCTCACCGGCGTGCTCGCCGGCGATGCGGTGGCGCGCGCGGCGAATCCCGCGCGGTTCGTGCGCGACGCGGTGCTGCGCGAGACGGCGCGCGACGACGTCGCGATCCTGGTGGTCGTGTTCGAGCGCGGCGCGCAGCCGGCGGAAGGCGCGCGCGCCGCGGGGAACGATCACGGCATGCCGGTCGAACCGATCACGGACGCGGGCTCATAACCGGGCTCGGAAACGGCGGCGCGTACAGCGGGATCGCGGTGCGGCGCGGGCGCGGCGCGCCCGTCGAGATGACGCGCGGCGGCGGCGGCGCCGGCTCGGGCGTGAAGATCATCGTCGGCGCAACTTGCGGCGCGCTCGGATCGAACGGCGGCAGCGTGCGCACCACGACCGGCTCGCCGAACGCGAGCTGCAGGGTCTTCGCGCGCCCGTCCCACGCGACGTGCTGCGCGCCCAGACAGCGCGCCAGCGGCGCCAACACCACCATCGGCTCGGAATCGGTTCCCGCCACCGTGCGCGCCACGCACGCGCGCTCGCCGCGGCGCGCGGTGATCGCGCCGCCGGGTTCGACGTCGACGCGGTCCGCGATGCGCGCGACCAGCGCCGGCGGCGCGACGACCCGTCCGTCGCGCAGCGACGCCGGAGGAACGCTGGGAACGAACATGCCGTCCACGAGGATCGTGACGAGCGCGGCGAGCGCGACGGCGGGGAGGTGAAGCGGCGTCATGGTTGAGACGGCGCGACAGGGCGGATGGTCACGGGTGCTGCGCGTGTTCCGCGCGGCGGGGCTGCGCTTCTCCGCCGAAGGCGCGGCGTTCATGTCGCAGGCGATCGCGTACACCGCGCTGTTCTCGCTCGTGCCGCTCACGCTGCTCGGCGTCTCGATGCTCGCGTTCGTGTACGGCACCGACGAGGGAATGGTGCGCGCGAACGACGCGATCCAGGCGTACGTCCCCGCGCTCGGGGAGCTGCTCTCGAGCAACGTCGACGCCGTCGTGAAGTTTCGCGGTCTGAGCGGCCTCGTCGGTCTGATCGGGCTCGCGTGGTCGGGGAAGAACTTGTTTCAAGCGCTCACCTACGCGCTGAACCGCTCGCTCGGAATCACGCGGTACCGGCACATCGTGTGGGACGTCGTGATCGCGCTGACCCTCGTCCCCGCCGCCGGCATCATGCTCATCGTCGCGACCGTGCTGCCGCCCGTCATCACGTTCATCGTGTCGTTCGCCCACCTGGAATCCCTGCGCTGGGTGCCGCAGATCGCGTCGTACGCGGGCTCGGCCGCGCTCGTGTTCGCGGCGTCCTCGTTCCTGTACGCGTACTTGCCGAACCGGCGCCCGCACTGGGGCGCCGTGCTTCCCGGCGCGCTGACGTGCGCGGCGGGTTACTCGATCGCGCAGATCGCGTTCGCCGTCTACACGACGTACGCCGCGAACGCGTTCCAGATCTACGGCACGCTCTCGGCGCTTTTCGTGCTGCTGCTGTGGCTCGACCTGATCGGCGTCGTGTTCCTGTTCGGCGCGTTCGTCAGCGCCGCGTGGGAAAAGGACACCGAGCCCGGCGCCCTGCCGCTCGCCTCGTAAGGGATCGCCTCCGCCGCGCACGAACGCGGGCCGTGTGCGTCGTCTCCTTGCCGTCGTCCTCGTCGCGTTGCTCGGGCTTCCGCTGCTCGCGGCGACGCCGAACGCGTTCTACGTCAAACCGACCGTGATGGTGTTCCCGTTCACGGCCACCGGGAGCTCGATCGACCGCGAGGCGAGCTCGCGGCTGGCGACCATCATCGCCGAGAACATGGCGCGCACGGCGACGGTGATCGTGCTGGCGCCGCCGCCGGGAACCGAGCGCAAAGACTATCTGTCCGTGTCGCGCTCGCACAGCGCCGACTACTACGTCTCGGGCTACATCTCGCCGCTCGGCAACGGCGTCTCGATCGTGGAGCAGGTCGTCAGCGCGACGAGCGGGATCGTGGTCTACAGCCAGTCCGCCCAGCTCAACACCTACGACGAGGCGGCCGGCCAGGGCGACGACCTCGCGCAGTTCATCTCGCGCCATGCGAACCGCGGGCTCGCTGCGATCGGCACGCCGCCGCCGCAGGCGGCGAGCCCCACGCCCGCGCCCAGCAACGGCCCGGAGGCGAATCTGGGCAAGCTCTTCGGCCGCAAGAAGAAACCGGCGAAGCCCAGCCCCACCCCGACGCCGAGGCCGATCGCCGCGGCGACAGCCCCCGCTGCGGCGCTGACCAACGTGACGACCCCGCCCCGCGCCGCAGCGGCCCCCACGCCGCGCCCGGCCACGGCAGCGTCGGCGCCCACACGCGTGCCGGCCGCCGCCGCAACGCCGGTCGCGACACGCACGCCGCAGGCCGCCGCCGCGGCGACGGCGGCGCCCCGTACCGTCGCGGTCGCGCCGGTCCCGGCGGCGAACGCGTACGCCGTCCTCGGCATCGAGGGGAGTGCCGACGCGAACCTGCGGGAGCTCGCGACACAGAAGCTGCTGGCGCGCACGAACGGGGAGCGCGCGGCTTCCGCCGCGGCGGCTTGCGCGGCGCGTCCGCTGCACGCGGTGCTCAGCGGCAACCTCGCGGTGCGTCCCGACGCGCAGTTCGGCGGCGGCAGCGCGACGTTCGAGCTCACCGTGAGCGACTGCGCGGGCAAGGTGCTCTGGCGCCAGACGCACAGCAACGACGCGGGCGGC
>JAXDMB010000155.1:0-11356 GCA_034666325.1 Vulcanimicrobiota bacterium | reverse complement strand
GCGGCGGTCGGCCTGATCAAGGCCGCGGCCAACTATCGCGCCGAGATGCGCACGCCGTTCCAGGCGTACGCGTGGATCATGATCGTCGGCGAGCTGATGCACCACGTGCGGGACCACGAGCGGATCGTGCGCCCGCCGCGCATGCTGATCGCGCTCGAGAAGCGCTATGCCGACGCGTGGGACCGCCTGACCGTGGCGAATCACCGCGAGCCCACGACCAAAGAGCTCGCCGTGGCACTCGGCGTGAGCGTCGAAACGGTCCTCGAGCTGCGCAGCCTGCGCCGCCCGGAGCACATACCGCTCCCGGAACCGGAGTCGGCCGACGGCCCCGAGCGCATCGAGCTGCTCGCGGACACGACGGACGGCATCGCGCTCGACGAACGCGTCGCGCTGACGCTGGCCGTGAACGACCTCGCGGAGCGGGAGCGAACGATCGTGCTCGGCACGTACGGCGCGGGGCTGACGCAAGCGGAGCTGGCGCAGCGCCTGGGCCTCTCGCAAAGCCACGTTTCGAAGCTGCTCGCGCGCGCGCTCGACAAGCTGCGCCGCGCCGCGTGACGGTGCGACGGTCGTCGTGCAGGTCTCCGAGCGGTCAGAGGCCCTTCGTGTAGCGCATCAAGCCGCCGTCGATCACGAACGTCGAGCCGGTCACGTAGCTCGCGGCGTCGGACGCAAGGTACGTGCACAGCGCCGCGATCTCTTCGGGCTGGCCGACGCGCCCCAGCGGGATCTCGTCGAGCAGCTCCTGTTGCTGCCGCGGGTTCTCGCGCACGTCCTGGTTGATCGGCGTCGCGATCGCGCCCGGCGCGACGTCGTTCACCGTGATGCCGTGCGGGGCGAGCTCGAGCGCGATGGTTCGCGTGAACATGCGCATGCCGCCCTTCGATGCCGCGTACGCCGCGTTGTTCGGGAACGCCAAGTCCTCGTGCACGGACGAGATGTTGATGATCCGCCCGCCCCGGCCGCGCGCGATCATCGCGCGCGCCGCGGCTCGGGCGCACAGGAACGGTCCCGTGAGGTTGACGTTGATGATGCGCTCCCACACGTCCAGCGGCGTGTCGACCATCGCATGCGGCTCCTCGATCCCGGCGTTGTTCACCAGAATATCCAATCCGCCGAAGCGCTCCACCGCCTGCGCGACGAGCCCGTCCACCGCGGCTTCGTCCGTGACGTCCGCGGATATCGCGATCCCGTGCCCGCCGCTGCGCTCGATCTCCGCGACGATTTCTCGAACGTCGTCGCTCTCGCCCCGGTAATCGACGACCACGTTCGCGCCGCCGGCCCCGAGCCGCAATGCGATCGCCTTGCCGATCCCGGTCGCCGCGCCGGTCACGATCGCCGTCTTTCCACGGAGATCGACGTGCAGGTCGGCGACGTTCGGCCCGGACGGCGCCGTGGCGCTCATCGTTCGATCTCTTCGCCTTTGCGGGTCGGGAAGATTCCCGCGAGCACGCCTTTGACCGACTGCACGATCGTCGGCTCCGCGTCCGGATCGCCTTTGAGCATCGCCTTGCCGAACGACACCGCTTGTTCGCGGGTGACGTGCGCCGGCAGCATCGAGATGTTCGGGTCGACGATCACTTCGATCAGCGCGGGACGGCCGGCGCTCAGAACGCGGTCCCATGCCGCGCCCAAGTCCTCCGCGCGGTCGACGCGCACGCCTTCGAAACCGAGCAGCCGCGCGTACTCCGCGTACGGGAAGTCCGGCAGATCCTGCGACTCCGGGAACTTCGGCACGCCGCTCTCGATGCGCATCTCCCACGTCACCTGGTTGAGGTCGCGGTTGTTCGCGACGTACACGATCAGCCGCGGATCGCTCCAGCGCTTCCAGTAATGCGCGACGGTGATGAGCTCGTTCAGGCCGTTCATCTGCATCGCGCCGTCTCCGGTGATCGCGATCGCCGGCCGGTCGGGGAACGCGAACTTCGCCGCGATCGCGTACGGCACGGCCGAGCCCATCGTCGCCAGACCGCCCGAGAGCGACCACTTCATTCCGCGCCGCATCTGGAGATGCCGTGCCGACCAGTTGGTCGACGTTCCCGCGTCCGCGGTGAGGATGACGTTGTCCGGCAGCCGCCGGTTCAGCTCGACGAACACGTCCTCCGGGTTGACCGGATCGCCCTTGATCGCGGCGCGCGTCGCGTTGACGTCCTCCGCTTTTTTACGGCTTTTCGCGATCGTGTCGCGCCATGACGTGTCCGTCTTCTGCTGCAGCAGCGGCAGCAGCGCCTCGAGCGTGTCGACCGCGGTGCCCTGCAAGTTCACCTCGGTCGGATAGCGTATGCCCAGACGCGCGCCGTTGACGTCGATCTGCACGCCGCGCGCCTGGTCTTCCTTCGGGAGAAACTGCGCGTACGGATAGTTCGTGCCGACCATCAGCAGCGTGTCGCACTGCATCATCATGTCGCTGGACGCCTTGGTGCCGAGCAACCCGATCGTGCCGGTGACCCACGGCAGATCGTCGGGCAGCGCCGCTTTCCCGAGCAGCGCCTTCGCGCAGCCGGCTTGCAACTTGTCGGCGACCGCAATGACCTGCTCTTCCGCACCGAGCGTTCCGGCGCCGATCAGCAGCGCCACTTTCGAGCCCGCGTTCAGCACCTCGGCCGCGCGCTGGAGATCCGCTTCGTGCGGAATGATGCGGCCGATGGCGAGGCCCGTGCTCGACGCGGTGTAGTTCATCGCGTGCGGCGGATGCTCGACCGCTTTTTCTTCCTGCAGGTCTTTCGGAACGATCAGCGCCGTCACGGTGCGCGCGGACAGCGCGCCGCGGACGGCACGGTCGATCGCATGGCGTACCTGCGCCGGGCTCATCAGCGTCACGAGATACTCGCTCGCGACGTCCTTGAACAGGCTGTGCAAGTCGACTTCCTGCAGGTACTCGCTGCCCATCGCGGTCGTCGCCGACTGCCCTGCGATCGCGAGCACCGGCGTGTGATCGTTCTTCGCGTCGTACAGCCCGTTGAGCAGATGAATCGCGCCCGGCCCCGACGTCCCGAGGCACACGCCGAGCTCGCCGGTGAACTTCGCGTGCGCGCACGCCATGAACGCGGCCTGCTCCTCGTGCCGCACCTGAACGAACTCGATCGCGCCTTCGCGCTCGTGGATCGCGGCGATGATGCCGTTGATCCCGTCGCCGGGATAGCCGTAGATGCGCTTCACGCCCCAAGCGATCAGGCGGTCGATCAAAAACTCGCTGACGGTACTCACGTGGACCACTGTACCCGCCGCACCCGCGTGTTACGGCGCGAGCGCTCCCAGATGCGACGCCTGGTACTCCTGCAGCGAGCGCGGCGGGCCCGCTTCCGACTCCAGCGCCGTCACGAGCGCGCGCGCGGTGTCGAGCGACGTCAGCGACGCGATCGACGCTTCGACAGCGGCGCGGCGGATGCGGTAGTTGTCGGTCTGGCTCTTGCTGCTCTTGAAGTCGTTGATCACGAGGTCGACCGAACGCTGCTTGATCACGTCGAGCACGTCCGGCGCGCCCTCGCCGATCTTGTTGACGCGCTCGGCCGCGATCCCGTTCGCCTCCAGCAGCTCGAACGTGCCCGGCGTCGCGACGAGCCGGTGGCCCAGCGCGACGAGCCGACGCATCAGATCGACGCCGTCGGGCTTCTCCTCATCGCTCACCGAAACGAGAACGCGCGCGCCTTCGCTCGGCAGCCGGATCCCCGCGCCGACAAAGCCTTTGCGCAGCGCCCCGGCGTACGTGGCGTCGATGCCGAGCACCTCGCCGGTCGATTTCATCTCCGGCCCGAGGATCGTCTCGACGCCGCGCATCTTCGCGAACGAGAACACCGGCACTTTGACCACGACGTAATCGGGCTTTGGCCGCAACCCGGTACCCCAGCGCAGGTTGCGCAGCTTCTCGCCGAGGGCGATGCGCGTCGCCGCCGACACGAGGTTGATCCCCGTCGCCTTCGAGATGATCGGCACCGTGCGGCTCGCGCGCGGGTTCGCCTCGATGATCAGCAGCTCGTCGGTGCCTTCCGGAATCACGAACTGGATGTTGATGAGCCCCCGAATCCCGAGCTCGCGCGCGATCGCCTCGGTGACGGCGACGATACGGCTTTCCATGTCGTCCGACACGGTCTGCGTCGGAAACACGCTGATCGAGTCGCCCGAGTGAATGCCCGCGCGCTCGACGTGCTCGAAGATGCCCGGGATCATGATGTCGTCGCCGTCGAAGACGGCGTCGACTTCCACCTCGCGGCCGCGCATGTACTTGTCGATCAGCAGCGGCTCGCCCGGCGTGATCGGCGGCGCGCTCTCCACGTACGACGCGAGCTGGCCTTCGTTGTACACGATCTCCATGCCGCGCCCGCCGAGCACGTACGACGGGCGCACGAGCACGGGAAAGCCGATCTCGCGCGCCGCCGCGCGCGCTTCGCGGAACGTCTTGGCGGCGCGTCCGCGCGGGCGCGCGACGCCGAGCTTCTCGAGCGCGGCGTCGAACTTCTCGCGGTCCTCCGCCATGTCGAGCGAACGCCGGTCGCTGCCCACGATCGCGATACCGCGCTTCGACAGCTCGCCGGCCAAATTGATGGCGGTCTGCCCGCCGAACGCGAGCATCACGCCGAGCGCGTTGGTCGCGCGCGCGGTCGCCTCGACCTCGTCCGCGCCGGGCGGCTCGAACACCAGCACGTCGCTGATGTCGAAGTCGGTCGACACCGTCTCGGGATTGTTGTTGATGACCACCGCCGCGCGCCCCGCCTCGCGCAGCGCCCACGCCGCGTGCACGCAGCTGTAGTCGAACTCGATCCCCTGGCCGATGCGGATCGGACCGCTGCCCACGACGACGACCGCCTCGCGATCGGGCGGCCGCATCTCGTCGCTCTCGAAACGCGACAGATAATAATACGGCGACGTCGCGGGAAACTCGGCGGCCGCGGTATCGACCATGCGGAACTGCCCGCGGTCGCCGCTGCTCGCGAGCTCGCCGCCGAACAGCGAGTTGATTCCGCGCGTGCTGTAGCCGCTCTCGATCGCGCGCCGCACGAGATCGGGCGGCGGCGTCTGTCCGAACAGCGGTCCGGCGGCCGCGTGCGCGCGGAACGACTCCTCGAGCTCGACGAGCGCTTTGAACTCCCACAGCCAGAACACGTCGATCGTCGAGACGGCGTGCAAATCGTCGACGGTCCGCCCGCGCCGCAGCAGCTCGCACACGGCGAACAAGCGCTCGTGCGTGGGCGTCTCGAGCGTGCGCAGCAGCTCGTCGTCGCTCCACTCCGCGAACGCGCCGCCGGTGAGCGTCTCGAACTTGAGATCGAGCCCGCGCACCGCCTTCATGAGCGCGGCGGCGAACGTGCGGCCGATGCCCATCGCCTCGCCGGTCGACTTCATCTGCGTGCCCAGACGCGTGTCGGCGAGCGGGAACTTGTCGAACGGCCAGCGCGGGAACTTCACCACGCAGTAGTCGAGCGTCGGCTCGTACGCGGCTTTGGTGCGCCCGCCCGTGACGGGATTCGGAATTTGGTCGAGCGTCTGGCCCAGCGCGATCTTCGTCGAGATCTTCGCGATCGGATAGCCCGTCGCTTTGGACGCGAGCGCGGAGCTGCGCGACACGCGCGGGTTCACCTCGATGATCATGTACTCCATGCTGTCGGGGTGCAGCGCGAACTGGATGTTGCAGCCGCCCTGCACGTTGAGCGCGCGGATCACGTTTATGCTCGACGTGCGCAGCATCTGGTAGTCGAGATCGGAGAGCGTCTGCGACGGCGCGACGACGATCGAGTCGCCGGTGTGCACGCCGACCGGATCGATGTTCTCCATGTTGCAGACGATGATGCAGTTGCCGGCGCCGTCGCGCAGGACTTCGTACTCGATCTCTTTCCAGCCCAGCAGCGACGTCTCGACGAGCGCCTGGTGGATCAGCGACGCTTCGAGCCCCGTTTGAAGCGTCGCGCGCAGCTCCGCCTCGTCGTACACCACGCCGCCCCCGGTGCCGCCCAGCGTGTACGCGGGCCGCACGACGAGCGGGTAGCCGGTCTCCTGCGCGAACGCGACGCCCGCGTCGGCGTCCGTGACGATCAGCGACTTCGGCACCGGCTCGCCGATCTCGATCATCTTCGCCTTGAAGCGCTCGCGGTCTTCGGCGAGCTTGATCGTGTCGAGCGGCGTGCCCAGCAGTTCGATGGCGTAGCGCTCGATGACGCCGGCGTCCGCCAGCTCGACGGCGAGGTTGAGGCCCGTCTGCCCGCCGAGCGTCGGCAGCAGCGCATCGGGCCGCTCGCGCTCGATGATGCGCTCGACGGACTTGACCGTGAGCGGCTCCAGATACACCGCGTCCGCGATTTCCGGATCGGTCATGATCGTGGCGGGATTCGAGTTGACGAGGACGACCCGGTGGCCTTCCTCCCGCAAGGCGCGGCACGCCTGGACGCCCGCGTAGTCGAACTCTGCGGCTTGCCCGATGACGATCGGCCCCGACCCGATCACCATGATGGTACGCCGGTGCATGTCCGCGGATGATACGGGCGGAGGGACCGGCGTCCCTCCGCAAGCAAGCAAGGCGCGCGGCGCCGCTCAGTGCGGCGCGGTCTTCGTCACCGCGGGCTGCCGCTTCACCGCGAACGGGTTGACCTGCGTGAAATCGAACGCGTTTGCGAGCGGGTTCGCGGCGGCGTCGCGCGTTCCGAGCGGCGGCAGCTTGAAGCGTTTTTCGAGGAGCGCGAGGATCGACACCGTCTCGTACCGCGTGTGATCGACGTAGCCGCGTTTCGCCCACGGCGAAACGACGATGAACGGCACGCGCGAACCGGGCCCCCAGCGGTCGAGCGGGCCGGGCGGCGCAACGTGATCCCAGCGCCCGCCGTTCTCGTCGTAGGTGATGATGATCGCCGTGTTCTTCCAGTACGGGCTGCCCTGGATCTTTGCGACGAGATTTGCGACGTGCTGCTGACCGGTGACGAGCGCGGCGTATCCCGGATGCTCGTTGTCGGGGCCGAGCGGCTTGATGAACGACACCGCGGGCAATCGGCGGTTCTGCAAGTCGGCGAGAAAGTTCGCCTCGTCTTGCAAGTGCGCGGCTTTCGCGGGCGTGCCGTCCGCGTACGTCGCAAAGTACGCGAGCGGCTGGTGGTGGAATTGGAACAGCGGATCCGGCTTGCCGGCGAGCGCGTCGGCCCACCCTCCCGAGTACCACTTCCAGCTCACGTTCGCCGCGCTCAGCCGGTCGCCGATGGTCGGCGCCGTTTGATTCGGAAGCAAATTCGCGGCGGCGACCCGTGAGGGGTGCGGCGCGTTGACCGTGAACGCGGTGTTCACGACGTAACCGTCGGGCGTCATGTAACCGTCGTGGACGATCTTGCCGCTCGCGTCCAGCGCGAGCTTCGTGCCGCTCGCGTCGAGCGTGGCGGCGGTCGCCGGCGGTGCGTTCGGGAACACCGGCGTGCACGCGCAGACGAGCCAGATGTGGTTGAGAAACGAGCCGCCGAACGCGCTGTGAAATCCGTTGTCGGCAAGCGTGTACTGCGCTGCGAGCTTGCCTTCGGGCATCGCCGACGCGTCGAAATAGCTCATCACCAGGCCCGGGTTGTCGCTCCAGCTCGCGAAACCGTCCATCTTGCCGCCGTCGATCTGCGACTGCTCCTGGTAGAAGCGGTGCACGAGATCGCCCGTGACCGCAGCCGGCTGCACGTACGTCATCAGGTCGTACGGCTGCGCAGGCAGCGCCGCGGGGAACGCGGGATCCGGCTTGTTGTCCGAGCCGATGGGCTGCGGCACGGTCGCGAGCGGCGCGCCCGTGACCTTGTCGACTTGTCCGTAGTTCGCGGGCGTGGCCGCGTTCAGACCGTTTGCGCCGGGAAACTTGCCGTAGAGACCGTCGAAGCTCCAGTTCTCCTGGTAGATCACGACGACGTTCTTGATCGCCGTCTGCAGCGTGGGTACGGGCGGGCGCGCCGCCGCGGTCGCGGGTGTCTTCTTTTTCGCCGCGGGCGCCGGCCGCGCCGCATCGACGAACGCCGGCGCTGCCGTCGAGCACGCGAGGCCCATGGCCAGGGAAAACGCCGTGCTGCGCACGAGATGCTTCATGAACGTCGCTTATCGCCGAGCGCAGGAGCGCCCTGCGGCGAACGCGCAAACCGCCATCGTGCGCGCTGTCATCACTGCGGGAGGACGCGTCGGCGGAGCGTTCGCGGACGCGATCGGAAGCGAGGTGAAGGCCCTGGCGCCCTTCGGCGCGCGCACGCTGCTCGACATCGCCGTCGAGGCGTGCGAGGGCGCCGGAGTCGACGGCATCGCCGTGATCGGCGGCGCCCAGGTGCGCGCGCATCTCGCGGGCCGCGACGTGCGGGTGGTGGACGCGGCGGACGACGGCGGCACGAATCTGCTGCGCGCACTCGACGCGTGGCCCGGCGAGCGCATCGTGTACCTCACGTCCGACATGCCGTTCGCGACCGCCGCGGGCGTGCGCGACCTGATCGCGCGCAGCGCCGATTTGGCGCTGACGATGGCGCTCGCCGACGTCGATGCGTACGAGGCGCGCTTTCCGGGCGCGCCGGGTCACAGCGTCGCGCTCGGCGGCGAGCGGGTGGCGAACGGCAACGCGTTCGTGATCGCACCGTCAGCGGTCGCGCCCGCGCGCACGATGGCGACGAAGTTCTTCGGCGCGCGCAAGAGCCTGCTCGAGCTCGCGCTGCTGCTGGGGCCGTCGATGTGCCTGCGGTTCGCGACGAAGCGGCTGACGATCGCCGACATCGAAGCGTACGGACGCCGCCGACTCGGCGTCGCCGTGGGCGCGCTGCGCGGGTGCGATCCCGGGCTGTGCTACGACGTCGACACGCTCGAGGATTACCAATACGCGCGCACGCGCCCGCAAGTAGCGGTGTGAACGCGCCGCATCCCGCGGACCTGCGCGATTCCGCCGATCCGCGGCGGCTCGGCGCGTTCTGGTTCGGGATCCAAGTCGTGTGGACGGCGGTGCTCGGCGTCGTGCTGCAGGATCGCGTCACGGCGCTGGCACCGAACGCGGTGAACGTGTACGCCGCGATCGCAGCGGTCGGCGCGATGCTGGCCGCCGTGGTGCAGGTCGGTGCGGGCATCTTGTCCGACCGTCGCCGCGCGCGGACCGGCGACCGGCGGCTTTTCTACGCGACGGGCGTCGCCGTCGCCGTGCCCGGCGTCGTCCTGCTGTCGGTCGCCCCGTCGCTGGCGGGCGCGTGCGTCGCGATGCTGCTCTTGCAGCTCGGGATGAACCTTGCGGCGGGGCCGTACCAGGGTATCGTCGGCGACTACGTCGAGGACGAGCGGATCGGCCGCGCGTCGTCGTGGATGAGCGTGCACCAGTTCTCCGGCAGCGTCGTCGGGCTCGTGCTCACGACGCTCTTGCACGGCTTGCCGCTCGGCATCGCGCTCGCCGCGTGTCTCGCCGGCGGGTGGCTCATCACCGACCGGTACGTCGCGCGGTTGCCGCGCACGCGCGACGTCATCGCGCCGCTGCGCGTCGATGCGAACATGTGGACCGTGCTCGTCTCCCGCGCGCTGATCAACGTCGGGTTCTACACGCTGTTCGGGTTCTTGTTCTTCTTCGTGCGCGAGTCGCTCGGCGTTGCCGAACCGCGCACCACGACCGGCATCCTGTTCCTCGCGTTCACGATCGCCGGCGTGATCGGCGCGGCGTTCGCGGGAAAACCGGCCGACCGCATGGACAAGCGCGTGGTCGTCACGGTCGCATGCGCGGCGATCGCGATCGCGGTCGGCGCCTTCGCCGCCGCGCCGACGTTTGCGGTGGCGCTCGTGTGCGCGATCGGCTCGGGTGCCGCATGGGGCGCGTTCTTCACCGCGGACTGGGCGATCGCGTACGCCGTGCTCCCGCGCGCGGCGCTCGCATCGGCGATGGGCGTGTGGAACCTCGCCGCGGCGATCCCGCAAGTGGTCGCCCCGGCGATCACCGCGCCGGTCGTGACCTACTTCGACACCCGCGCGGCGGGCCTGGGACCGCGCGTCGCACTGATCTGCGTGATCGTCGAGTTCGTCATCGGCACCGCATGGCTGTGGCGGCTGCACCTGAACCCGCCGGCGCTCCTGAAGCCGGGAGCGAAATAACGTGCGCGCGCCCGTCCGGTCGGAACGCCGGGTTCAGGGCGAAAGCCGCGCGAGCAACCAGCCGTCCGCGGTGCGGTCGTACACGATGCGGTCGTGTACGCGGTTCGGGCGGCCTTGCCAGAATTCGAAGCGGTCCGGCACCACGCGATAGCCGCCCCAGAACGGCGGGCGCGGAACCTCATCGGGAAAGCGCGTCTCGGCTTCGTGCATCGCGCGCTGCAGCGCTTCACGGTCGGGGACGACTGCGCTCTGATGCGACGCCCACGCGCTGAGCCGGTGGCCGCGCGGACGCGTTTCGAAGTACGCGTCGCTCTCGACGTCCAGGATGCGCTCCACCGCGCCTTCGATGCGAATCTGCCGCTCGAGCGCGCCCCACCAGAACAGCAGCGCCGCGAACGGGTGAACGGAAAGCTCCGCCCCTTTACGGCTCGCGTAGTTCGTGTAGAACACGAACCCGCGCGAGTCCCATTGCCGCAACAGCACGACGCGCGACGACGGCCGCTCGTTCTCGCCGACGGTCGCAACGCTCATCGCATTGGGTTCGACCAGTCCGGGCGCATGCAGCGCGTCTTCGAGCCAGACACGAAACTGCTCGAACGGATCGGGTGCAACCACGCCGATGTCGAGCTCACCGCGCGAGTAGTGGATGCGCCGGTCGCGAATGTCGTCGTTCACCTGTACGTTCCCTACGGGAAGCGGCCGGCGAGCATGCCGCCGCCCAGGCCGAGCACCAGCACGATTCCGCCCGCGACGGCAAGCGGCAGCGCTGCGTCGATGCGCTTCTTCTCGCGCGTCGTGCTGTTCGCCAGGGTTGCAAGATGCGCGCGCAGCGTTCCAGCATCGTTTGCGCGCGCGTACGCGCCGCGGGCGGAGGAGGCGATCTGCCGCAGCGCATCCTCGTCGATCGTTGCAGCCTGGTCGGTGCCGGGAACGAGCTGGCCGCTGTCGTTCGTGCCGATCCCGACCGTGTCGATCTCGATGCCGTTCGTGCCGATCTGCTGCGCGACGCCCTGCGGGTCGATGCCGAGGTTGTTCACGCCGTCGGTGATCAGGATGATTGCGCGCCGGCCGGACGGCGGCAGCGCGCGCGCCGCGGTCGCGAGCGCGTCGCCGATCGCGGTGCCGCCGTTTGGCGGCGGGATGCGGCCGATCGCGTCGCGCACCGCGTCCGTGTCATCGGTGAGCGGCTGAACGACCCCGGCGCCGCTGGAGAACGCGACGATACCGAGCCGCGTCCCGTCCGGGACGCCCTCCACGAAAGCGCGCGCCGCGGCAGCGGCAGCGGCCGCGCGCGACGGGTCGACGTCGGTCG
>JAXDMB010000154.1:0-3365 GCA_034666325.1 Vulcanimicrobiota bacterium | reverse complement strand
GAGATGGCGGCGTTCGCCGTGGCCCGCATCCGCGAGGCGCTTGGCGATCGCGGATGTCGTGAGGCCCTCCGCGAGCAGCGCGTCGATCGCGGCGTCGACGTCGTCCTGCGACGGTGCGGCTTCGGCGAACGCCGGGTCCGGCGCGCCGCCCTCCACGACGAACGCGATCTCGCCGCGAACGGGCTCGGCGATCGCGGCGGACACCTCGGCCGCGGTGCCGAGGACTTGCTGCTCGTGCAGCTTGGACAGCTCGCGGACCAGAAACACGCGCCGGTCCAGCGCGACGGTCGCGAGGTCGGCGAGGCTCTCGCGGATGCGGTGCGGCGCCTCGTACCACACGGTCGTCTCGCCCAGCGAAGCGCGGAACGCCGCCCGCCGCTGGCCCCCGCCGCGCGGCGGAAATCCCGCGAACACGAATCGCCGCAGGTCGAACCCCGACAGCACCGCGGCGCACACGAACGCCGCCGGTCCCGGCAGCACCTCGACCGGGACGCCGTCCTCGCGAGCGGCCGCCACGAGCGCGGAGCCCGGATCGCTGATCCCCGGTGTCCCGGCGTCCGTCACCACCGCGACCGTCTCGCCGCGCGCGCGCTCCAGGATCGCGGGCGTGGTCGCGCGGGCGTTGTGCTCGTGATACGTCCAGATTTCTTTGCCGCCGATGTCGAGCGCGTTGAGCAGCCGGCGCGTGACCCGCGAGTCCTCCGACACGATCAGCGCCGCGTCGCGCAGGGCGTCGATCGACCGCAGCGTGACGTCTCGGAGGTTGCCGAGCGGCGTCGGTACGAACACGAGGCCCATGTCCTCCGCTTCGCCGTCCTCCGGCGGCGTCCGCCGGATCGAGCTGCGCGGCCACATCCTCGACTCCGGCATCTTCAACCGGGTCCTCGGGATCCTGACCGACCACGAGCGCGCGGCGTACGTGATCGAAGAGTTCGACTCGGGCCGCACCAAGGACGACCCGTCGTACGCGCGCCTCTCGATCGAAGCGGACAACGCCGCGTACTTGGACGACCTGGTCGACAAGCTGCGCGAGTCGGGCGCGGAAGTCGTGGACGAAGGTGACGCGGCCGTCGAGCCGGCACCGGCCGACGGCGTCCTGCCCGACGACTTTTACGCGACCACGAACTTTCCGACCGAAGTGCGCGAGAACGGGACGTGGATTCCGGTCGACAACCCGGAGATGGACTGCGCGATCGTGCTCGACGACGGCGGCGCGATCACCGTCCCGGGCTACGACATAAAAAAAGGCGACGCGGTCGTGGTGGGCCACCAGGGCGTGAAGGTGGCGGTGCCGCAGCGCGCCCGGCGCAAAGCGGTGTTCGAGTTCATGGCGAGCGCGGTGTCGAGCGAGAAACCGCGCCACGCGCTGCTCGGCGAGCTCGCGCGCGAGCTGCTCGCGGTGCGCGCGTCCGGCAAACGCATCGTACTCGTCGGCGGCCCCGCGATCATCCACACCGGCGCCGGACCGTACCTCGCCGACCTCATCCGCGACGGCTACGTTACCGCGATCTTCGCGGGCAACGCGCTCGCGGTGCACGACATCGAGTCGCAGCTGTTCGGCACGTCGCTCGGCGTGAACCTCGAGGACGCGTTCCCCGCCGAGGAAGGCCACGTGCACCACCTGCGCACGGTGAACCGCATCCGCGCCGCCGGCGGCATCCGCAACGCGATCGACCAAGGAATGCTGCGCGAAGGCGTGATGTACGAAGCGTTCCAAAAGAACATTCCCGTCGTGCTGTGCGGCTCGATCCGCGACGACGGCCCGCTGCCCGAAGTGATCACCGACATCGTGGAAAGCCAGCGCGCGATGCGCCACTACGTCCCGGAGATCGGCATGGCGCTGATGGTGTGCACGCTGCTGCACTCGGTCGCGGTGGGAAATTTATTGCCCGCAACGTGCAAAACGGTGTGCGTCGACATCAATCCCGCGTCCGTGACGAAGCTGACCGACCGGGGTTCGATCCAAACGCTCGGCATCGTGATGGACGCGTCGTCGTTCCTGCGCGAGCTGGCGCTGGCGATCCAAGCCGCGCAAGCGGAAGCCGTCGGCGCCGGAGCGGGCTGACCGGCGCGCCGGTTACGCCGCGTCAACCGCCTCGGCGACCGGCCGGGGGCGCGATGCGACGAACATCCGATAACCGATCACGATCGCGATGAACGCGAACGTTGCGGGGACGATTCCGGTGAGGTGCGGGTTGAAGCGCAGCACGGTCGTCGAGATGAAGGGCGAGATCAGGAACGCGAGGTTGTTGAGGCTGTCGTTCACTGAAAGAATCGTGCCCCGCTGGTCCGCGGGCGCCGCATCCGAGATCAGCGCCCCGAGCGAGGGACGAATGAGCGCGCCCGACAGCGACCACAAGACGACGAACGGCAGCAGCATCGCGGTCGACGTCACGAAGCCGATGCCGGCATACGCGAACACCGCGCACACCAGACCCGCGACCGCGATGCGCCCCTCGCCGTAGCGATCGACGAGCTTGCCGATGAAGCCGGCCTGCACGACGACCGCGACGATGCTCGACACGATGAAGATGTTCGCGGTCTGGAACGGCCCGAATCCCAGTACGCGCTCCGCGAACAGCGCGAACACCGTCACCCACGACGTGAACGCGAGCGCGAACGCGAACTGCGTGACGATCAACCGCCCGAGCACCGGCGACCGCAGCGACGTGCGAATCTCGGCGATCGTCGGCGCGGTCTTCACCGCGCCCTTCGACTCCGGCAGCAGCACCATCGTCAACACGACGGTCAGCGCGGCGAGCCCGGCGGCCACCCAGAACGGCACCTGGTATCCGAAGCGCACGAGAAAACCGGCCAGCGCAGGCCCGATCAAGAAGCCGAGCCCGAACGTCGCACCGACCAGGCCAAAGGCCCGCGCCCGCTGCGCCGGCGTGGTCACGTCGGTCACATACGCCTGCGTGACGCCGAGCCCGCCGCCGCCCAGCCCCTCGATCGCGCGCGCCACGAAGATCGTCCACAGCGCCGTCCCGGCCGCCAGCAGCGAAAATCCGAGCAGCCCGGCCACCTGCGCCGCGATCAGCACGCCTTTTCGGCCGATACGATCACTGAGACGGCCCCAGAACGGTGAAGACAGCAGCGAACACACGGCGAGAGTCGCGTAGATCGCGCCGATGGTCGTCGGCGATGCGCCGAAGTGCTCGGCGTAGAAGGGCAGGATCGGGATCAAGATCGTGAAGCCGAGCACGTCGACGAACGTGATCGCGAGAAGGGGAACGAGCGCTCTCGGCATCCCCGACGCGTTGTCGCACGGCGGGCGCGGTCTCCTAGCGACCCCGTCCGGCGCGATCGCGTGCGAGTTGGAACCGATCGGCCTCGACGCCCACGGCGCCCGCTACGAGCTGCGC